>CAMWRO010000151.1 GCA_947176615.1 uncultured Porphyromonadaceae bacterium | reverse complement strand
TGCCGACTCGACTGCCGCAATGGTGGAAAAATATACCGGAGACCTGAAAGAACATCTTCCCATCAATGTGGGCGACGGGCTTACTCTTACTGACATCTATATTGCCGACGGCTATTTCACCGAGGTGTTTGAATTTGACGGCTCTCTTGACACAATCGAAGATACACCCGAGGCCCGTGCTGCGGCTTGTCAGGCAATAAAAAGCCAGTTCCTTGACCTTTTCAAGAGCGACAACCTCGGCATCAGATACATCTACAAGCAAAAGGGCTCTGACAAAGAGAAATCCATCACAATCCCTGTCAGCGAGCTTTGACCGGCCCGTGCGTCAGGAGGATTGACGTGTGTTTAATAACTTTTAATAGCGTTATCAAATGTTATTCGGTCAGAAAAATGTAATTTTACAAAATGAATTACAGAGACATGAACCGCCAATATCGATTTCTGACCTATATAACTATCGGATTAACCATTATCACAGGTCTGACCGCATGCACTGAAGACCGAGTTGTCCTCAGCAACGGCTCCGGCTTTATGACCCTTGGGATAGAGTGTGATCCTACTGCCATTGCCCCCGATGGAAGCGAAATAATGTTTTTCAAGCCAACGGATTCGCAATGTTCCGTGTCAATCAGCGATATTGACGGGATATACAGCCACACATGGGAATCGGCTGCCGATTTTCCTCAGATAGAACGCTATCTCGAAGGGACTTATGACATTACCGTTTCTTATAGTTCTCTTGAAGTCGAAGGCATTCAGTCCCCTTGTTACAAGGGAGCGGCCCGTGTGATGGTCTCATCGGGGGAAACGGCCCGGGCCGCTGTTACGGCCACCCTCTCCAACGTTCCGGTAAGATTCACTCCTACCGGTGCCTTTAACTCGGAATTTCCGTCAGCCACATTGTTGCTACATACCCCCGGAGGCTCTTATGTAGAGTTAACAAGCGAGAATCAGGTTGCATTTATGAGACCTGACAATATCGCTGTGTATCTCTCGATTGAACTTGACAACGGAAAAGGACTCATCATAAACCCCGTTTCAATCCCGGCTGCCAAGGCCCGCTATGTTTACGACCTCACCTTTGATTATGACAAAGATACCCGTGTGCTGTCTGTTGAATACAACAGCGCGGAGACACAGGGCCATAACAGCATTTTGATTGACGAGCATATTGCTGACAGTCCTTCACCGACCATCGTTCCGGTCGGATTTGTATCTGACTCCCCCATTTCCGTTACCGAGGGAGCCTGTCCCCCGTCAGGCATCGGAATTGATATATCCGCCCCGGCCGAACTGTCCTCCCTGACTCTATCGATAAAATCACCCTCGCCAAGTGTGGCATCGCTTCCTTCTGAAACAGACCTTCTGAATGCCGATTCCGAAACACTTGCCAAGCTGTCGAGTGCGGGACTCGATATAGCCGGCATCACGCCGACCGGGGGAACCGTCGAATTTAACAATCTGATTTCTTCGCTTGTTTACCGACCGGGAACCGACAACAGGAGCGTGTTTACCATTATCGCTACCGACAAATACGGTCAGTCATCCGCTCCCGTTTCTCTCGTGGTCAACACTGAGGAAGCCAAGCTCGACATCCGGTCTGTCAGCCGGGTAGAGGTAGGAGATCCGTCAGTCACTCTGACAATAGAGGCTGAAAACATTTCTGACCAAAATTGTTATGCCGAGATTTCGACTGACAACGGCAGGAACTGGGAAAAAACCGAAATTCTGGATATTGCCTTGAACGAGGATGGCCGGTATGAGGTGACCTTTGCCATTCCTTCCGGCACCGCCCCTCTCTCATTGCGGATAGTATACTGCGGTCAGATACGCGATACTATTTCTATCAAGAGACTTTCACCCGCCTATTCAATCGAGGCAGATGCATTTGCAAGGGTGGCAAGAATCCGCATCATACCGAATGACCCGGAGCTATTGTCTATGATTACCGAGTATGCCTCTGTTTTTATTTCTGACACCGAGCTTCCGATCATATCGCGCGACATCGAAAACGGATATATAATGGTCATGGGCCTCTCCCCCGCCACCACCTACAATTTCCGTTCCACCATCATGACCGAGCCTGACGACAATGATTTCACATCCCCGGTCTCAGTCACAACCGAAGGTACGCCATCACTTCCCAACTGTGACTTTGAAGACACAAAAGAAAGCATAAAATATGATGACCTTCCAAGCGGCGGCCGATATTCCCAGAACTCTGTCGCAATCTTCAATCGCCAGAATTTCACGACCTATCACCTCAGCACCCCTGTAAAAGGATGGGCTAACACTAATGCAAAAACGTTCTGCAAATCGGCGGCAAACAAAAACACTTGGTACATGCAGCCTTCGGTGTTTTCGGTAACCGATGCTGCCAACGGAGCCTACGGAGTAAAACTGACCAGCGTGGGATATGATCTGAACGGCCCGGAAATCCAGCCCTATCTTCAAGAATCGGAACCTTATACCGATTATTCAAAAAACATTCCTGAAATAGCCCATCGGGCAGCCGGCAAACTGTTCCTTGGAGAGTATTCGTTTAACCCCGAATCGGGAAAAGAAGTCTATAAAGAAGGGATTTCATTTAACGCCCGCCCCCTGTCGTTGAACGGATACTACAGATTTATTCCCGCCACTAATTCCCGCGATGAACGTGCTCTAATCAAGGTAGAGGTCTTAGGCGTCCACAACGGCGTGGAGACAGTGCTTGCCGACAAAGAATACCATCTGGCCTTTGCCTCGGGTTACACCGCCTTCAGTGTCCCCATCGATTATCCGGTTTTCGGGGCCAAGGCATCAGCCATAAGAGTCATGTTCAGTTCTTCGGCCAAATATGGAACCATCGAGCAGGAAGACGCGAGCGTGGCACTATATTTTGACCCGCAGACAGCCACCGCTATCGGGAATCAACTGTGGATTGACAATATCACCCTCGGGTATTGACACGCTCCAATTGATAAAAAACGCTAATAACTTCAACTTTTCTTATTGCCTGACAGTTATAGAGTAAGTAATAAAAATGGTGTTTCTACATTTGTTTAACTTATTTATTGATACTGACATGGCTATATTAAAAAACGAAAATCAGCGGGAAATCGAAGTTCTCGACCGACTTGAAAAGCAACTTTTGAAACGCGAGAAACGTGAGCGTTTACTGCACATCCTCGTGGCAGGACTAAGCCTGTTTTCTGTCGCGGCTTTCATTGCAGGGCATTACTACAGCAAACGCAAATAACCGATTCAAATCAAAGTTTTCAAGGAGGGACACATCTCAGGTGTCTCTCCTTTTTATTTGTAATCCAAATATTATCGCTACCTTTGTATCGAAACACATCTAAACTGAGTAATGAAAACTTTCGCAATATTGCTTGTGACAGCACTCCTCGGGACATCGGCCACCGTGGCGCAGAGGCGTAGCGGTGCAAGCGCGATGATTGCCGACGAGGCAATGGAAACAGTGTCAGCGACAATCAGCCGCGTAGCCCCTGACCGCCGTACCGTAGTTGCCGAAATAGAGGTCGCCGACAGTGCGGGACACGTCGTTGTGACCGGGAAAACCTCGGAACAATATCTGCGTGACTCGATAAACACGTCTTTAAAGCGTGGCGGAATCGAAGCAATTGACCGAATCACATTACTTCCTGC
Source organism: uncultured Porphyromonadaceae bacterium (assembly GCA_947176615.1). Classification (GTDB taxonomy): domain Bacteria; phylum Bacteroidota; class Bacteroidia; order Bacteroidales; family Muribaculaceae; genus Duncaniella. The sequence continues at coordinate 3,515 of CAMWRO010000151.1, read as the reverse complement.
TGACAGATGGGCGCAGGTCCGCATTCCCGTGGCCTGCATCAGAGCCGGGAAAGGGCATCCCACCGAAATGGTGTCACAGGCTATAATGGGAACGCCGATGAGACTCCTTGAAGACACCGGAGAATGGCAACGCATCCAGACTCCCGACGGTTACATCGGATACATGAACATCTCGTCAATCGCCACAAAAAACGACATTCAGATGGAAGAGTGGCGCAAGTCCCCGCGACTGGTGGTCACATCCCCCACAGAGGCCAAGGTATATGCCGGTTCCGAATCATCGGAACCGCGCGAAACTGTCACGGAACTTGTCAACGGGTCAATCGTCGAGGGAACTCTTGACGGCAACGGCACTCGGGTGAAAATCCTGCTCCCCGACGGGCGCAGCGGCTGGATTGACCGAGAGTGTGTGACCGCCATAGAGACATACGCGCAACAAGACTTTGACATCGGCCTGATAATGGACATGGCCTACCGGCTCATGGGAACCCCCTACCTGTGGGGCGGTGCGTCAACCAAGTCGGTCGACTGCTCCGGATTGATAAAAGTGGCATATCTTGCCAACGGCATCATACTGATGCGCGATGCATCGCAACAGATATTTACCGGCATCAAAATCGCACCCGAAGACACCGACAGCCTTCAGGCGGGCGACCTGCTGTTTTTCAGCCACACCCCCGAAGGGCGCATAGGCCATGTCGCGATGTATGACAAAGACGGCTGCTACATTCATTCGTCGGGGCGCGTGAAAGTAAACGAGATGCGCGATGACGACGAGGATTTCGGCGACAGAGTATATCGCGGAGCGTCGCGCATCAAGGGTGCAGTCGGAACTACAGGGATAACCCGCGTGGAAAAACACCCTTGGTATTTCTGAAAAAAATTTTGTAAATTTGTAACAGAATTGTGCAACATCCGTTTGGACGCGGAGATGTAAATTTGCACTTGTCATGAAACAGCAATTATATCGCCATATAGCCGTGTTGCTGCTCGCCGTCGTCGCGATGACGAGCGTCATGCAATTTCACCACCATTGCTGCGGTGGTGAGATTCACATCCATGTGTCCAAACTCGGCGATATTGTAATAGGTGGAGAACATCTGATTACCGAGTGTCATCACGGAGCTGTCAACCCTGAGCATCACTCGGCCCACCGCCACAGTGACGATTGCTGCTCACTGCACCTCAGCGACAGCCGTCTGACCAAATATTCCGCACCTCATCTCCCCACCTTTGACACCTTTGATCAGCCTGCAGCTACTCTCATTGCAGAGTCTCCGGAAAAACAGATTTCTTCTATTATTGTCCTGCCTCCCGACAAACGGCCTCAATGCTGCGACAGGAGGATTCGCTCACTCCGTGCCCCTCCGATGATGGAAAATGTTTAGAGATTGTTTAAAAATAGTCTCTTATGCTTGATTAACAAGCTACTTTTTTACTTTTTCGAGTAAACCATTACATCCCATCATCAGTTCTTCAAATATGAATAAGACTATATTTTTATCAGCAATAGCCGCGCTATCGCTGATGACGGCTTGTCACGCCAACCATGACCATGACCATGACAAAGATGAGGCTCGGAAAGAAGACCATCATCATGACAGCGACGAAATCGTTCTTGAGCCTGAAGATGCCGAGCGATTCGGAGTCAAGACAGCTATCGTCACGCCATCCCGGTTCAACGAAATAGTCACCGTCAGCGGGCAGATAGTTTCCTCTCCCGAAGACCGCGCCGTTGTCGCGGCCCCGGCATCAGGCATCGTGCGCCTCGTCGCAGGAGTGACCGAAGGCATGAACGTATCAGCCGGAGCCACAATAGCCACCGTGTCGTCGCGCGGAGTGACAGGCGGCGACCCCAATGAAAGTGCCCGCGTAGCTATGGAGGCGGCCAAACGCGAGCTCGACCGGCTGACGCCTCTGCTTTCTGACGGCATCATCACCCGCCGCGAGTACAATGCCGCGCAACAGGCCTACGATGCCGCCCGAGCCGCTTATAGCGGAAACGCAGCCTCGGGACGTGCCTCATCCCCGATTGCAGGAACCGTCACTCAGGTGATGGTCAAAGAGGGAGAATATGTCGAGACCGGCACACCGATTGCCACTGTGTCAAAAAACACACGGCTCACCCTGCGCGCCGACCTTCCGGAACGCTATATGTCCTTTGTGAATACAATAACATCGGCCAACTTCCGGCCCGCCTATTCCGACACGACATTAACACTTGCCGACATGGGAGGCCGTCTCGTGTCACCGGCCAATGCCGCAGGCGAGCTGAAAGGATATATCCCTGTCTATTTCACATTTGACAACAACGGCACGGTCACACCCGGAGCATCAGCCGAAATCTATCTCATCGGCCGCTCCCGCAATGACGCATTGACAGTGCCGGTCGCCGCCGTCACCGAGGCGCAGGGCACACACTACGTCTATGTGAAAAAGAGCGAGCACGGCTATGAAAAGCGGCCGGTCAAGCTCGGAAACAACGACGGAAAGTCTGTCGAAATCCTGTCGGGCCTCAATGCCGGGGAGGAAGCTGTGACTGAAAATGTCACTTTTGTCCGTCTTGCAGAAAGCTCGGGAGTTGTTCCCGAAGGTCATTCCCATAATCATTAATCCCTGTTCTCGCCATGCTTAACAAGATTATAGACTTGTCGCTCAACAACCGTCTTGTCGTGCTTGTGCTGTCGGGGCTGTTGCTTTTGGCCGGAGTCACGGTATTGCTGCGCACCGAGGTTGACATCTTTCCCGACCTCAATGCCCCGACGGTAGTTGTCATGACCGAGGCACCCGGTTTTGCACCTGAGGAGGTCGAAAAAATAATCACATTCCCCATCGAGACCGCTGTCAACGGAGCCACGGGAGTTCGCCGCGTGCGCTCATCATCAGCCGCGGGATTCTCGGTCGTCTGGGTAGAATTTGACTGGGGCACAGACATCTATCGGGCACGTCAGACAGTATCTGAAAAGCTGTCGGAAATCGAAGGTTCTCTCCCGCCCGGTATCGGGTCACCCACCCTCGGCCCGCAGTCATCCATCCTCGGAGAAGTGCTCATCATCGGCCTGACCGCCGACTCTACCACCACCCTCGGCGAATTGCGTACCATAGCTGACCGCCGCATACGTCCGCGCCTGCTTTCAATCGGCGGCGTATCGCAGGTATCGGTTATCGGCGGAGACATCAAGGAATATCAGATACTTGTCTCCCCCGAGAGGATGAAACGTCATGACATCTCCCTCGGCGAGGTCATGGACGCTGTAGCCACGCTCAATTCCAATGCCTCGGGAGGTGTGCTGTATGAATATGGAAACGAATACCTCATCAAAGGGGACATCGCGACTACCGACGTTGACGAACTTGCCGAAAGCGTCATCCGCAGTGACGAGCGCGGGATGGTGAAACTCGGCGACATCGCCGATGTCACTACCGGCCACAAGGAACCCCGACTCGGCGTGGCATCGGTCGATGCTCATCCGGCAGTGCTGCTCACGGTAACCAAGCAGCCGGCAGTGGGGACC
>CAMWRO010000150.1 GCA_947176615.1 uncultured Porphyromonadaceae bacterium | reverse complement strand
TGACCACACGCTGCCCGCACCTAAAGGCGCGGTTGCATGTGGCTAACGTTGACACACGGCCATGCCGCGTAATCGGCGGCTCTGCCGCTGACGATGGAGTTAGTTCACTCTGTGACCGAGGTGATGGTGCCGGTGGCGAGGGTGGTCTCGATGGTGGTGCCGGGGGGGATGGCGGAGGCATCGGTGACGGCGCGGCCGTTGACGCGTGTTATCGAGTAGCCGCGGCTGAGCGTGGCTGCGGGGGATAGGACGGCTATCAGCTGGTCGATGGAGTCGAGGCGGTTGCGCCGACGCTCGATAATCGAGGCGGTCACGGTGGCAAGAGCCTGAGCGCGGGAGTCGAGACGTGACATTTCGGGTTGCAGGCGCCGACGGCCTGTGTCGCTCAGCGTGGCTGAGAAGCGTTCCATGCGCCGCCGGGCGTTGTCGATGGCGATGCCGGGAAGATAGGGGAGTTGTGCCGTGCAGTAGGCCAGACGCTCGCGACAACCCGCGATGCGGCCTACGGCCGACTGATGGATTGCCGCCGCGAGAGTGTCGAGACGCTCGACTGCTGCCTGTCCGCGGGCAATGAGCCACTCGGCGGCGGCTGTCGGGGTCTTGACACGCATGTTGGCAACATAGTCGAGCACGGTTATGTCGCGCTCGTGCCCTATGCCGATGATGACCGGCAGGGGAAACTGGGCGATATTGGCGGCAAGGTCATAGTTGTCAAACGCCACAAGGTCGCTCGTCGCGCCGCCTCCGCGGATTATCACCACGCCGTCCCACGGCTCGGAATCACACGCAATCGCTTCAAGGGCCGCGATAATCGACGGGGCGGTATTGTCGCCCTGCATCGAGGCGGGAAACAGCCGCGTTGTGAAACGCAGACGTGCCGGGGAGGTGTAGAGCTGATGGATAAAGTCGCCGTAACCTGCCGCTCCCTGTGCCGAGATGACGGCGATGCGCAGCGGCACGTCGGGCCACTCGAGCTGACGGTTCAGTTCAAGCACCCCTTCGGCCTGCAGCCGTCGCAGAATCTCGCGCCGCAGCCTCAGAAGGTCGCCCATCGTGTAGTCGGGGTTGATGTCGGTGATATTGCCCGACAGGCCGTAGTTGGGATGATAGGATGCCGTCAGGCACACCATCACCTTGATTCCGTCGGCAAACCGTTGCCCGGTGACGGCAAAAAACTCGCCGCTGAGCCGGGCAAAGGTGCTGCTCCAGATTGTGGCCCTCATTCGTGCCACGGTCGAGCCGGTGGCGGGGTCTTTCTGGATGAGTTCGAGATAGCAGTGGCCGCTGGGATTGTGGCGCACGTCTGACAGTTCGGCCGTCACCCACACGTTGCGGAGCTGCGGGGTGGCGGCAAAAAGGGCGGTGATGCGCCCGTTGAACTCGGCGAGCGTCATCGCGCGGTCGGCTGTCGGTCTCATTTTTCGCCTGTGAATTTTTTACCGTTCCAGATGTAGACGAGCTGTGGCTGAAGATAAGGTTTCAGCGATTCATACATCTCCTCGTCAAGGAACCGGTCGAGATTGTTGGCTATTGTCAGGCGGCCCGATTCGGGGTCGATGTTGTAGGATGCAAGCATGAAAGGCACCTGCATCTCCACTTCGTCACGGTGGGACTGCCCCTCGGAATTGAGCCATTCTTTCCATCCGGGACGCGAGAAATAGCGGCCGTCGGGGAGGGGTTGCCACTTGCTGTTGTAAAACTTGATGTTGCTGTCAAGTCCCGGGGCGGCTACGGTCGAGACAAGCGCTATGATGGTGTCGTTGCCGCTTGTCAGCAAGGCGAGCTGGATTGACGACGAGTCAGTCATGCGCGCCGACAGGACTGCCGGGGTCAGGTCGGTGATCACCGACTTGCCGTTGAGCGAGTTGCCCGACTGGGTGTCAAGGCCGTTGTTGAAGTAGTCGACCATGTCCATCCTGACATTTGATTCGAGCAGCGGGAATATTTTCTGCGGTGCGTCGACAAATGCCTTTGCGGCAGTCAGCTGTGCCGTGGCACTCAGTATCGAGCTTACTGCCAGAAGAAATAATACTGTGAGTTTTTTCATTTTTTGCGTGGTTTATGTTTGCGTTTGAAGTAGTCGGCCACGGTTTCGGGGGCGTCGTCAGGCCCGTAGGATACCTCTGAGGTCGATGTGCTTTTCTTGTTCTTGCGGTTGGAGGCCCGGGCATAGTCCTTGTCGGGCGAGGCGATTTCGCAATAAAGGCGTTTCCCGAAAAATTCTGACCCGGTCAGTCCTGCGACAGCGCGTCGCGCGTCGGCCTTCTTTACATCAAATAGGGTATAGGAGGGGAGCAGGTCGATGCGGCCCACGTCGACACGCTTGCCCTGTACCTCGCGGTTGAGCAGCTCGATGAGGTTTCCGGCAAAAAAGCCGTCGCGCTTGCCCACGTTTATATACACGCGCTCCATGCCGCGCTCAGCCGTGCGGCGGTCTTTCTCCTTGTCGTTCTTGGGACGGTCGTGACCGCTCTCTTTTTTCTCCTTGCGGGGTTTCTCATCAATGAGGTCAATCTTCGGCGCGTCCTTGTAATAGTTGAGCAGGCGGTTGAACTCCAGCGAGATGACACGTTTCAGCAAGTCCTGTTCGCTGAGCCATTCGAGCTTGCGGCTGATGCCCGGAATATAGCGGGCAATCTCCTCCTCGTCGACTTTTACACGCTCGATGCGGTCGGCAAGGTTGTAAAGCTGTTTCTCGATGATGTGTTCGGGGGTGGGAACCTCCTTGCGCTCGAAAGTCTTGCCGATTTTCTTTTCGATTTCGCGCAGTTTTCCTTTCTCGCGCGAGTGGATGATGGCGATTGACACGCCCGATTTTCCGGCGCGGCCTGTACGGCCCGAGCGGTGGTTGTAGACCGCGGTGTCATCGGGAAGACCGTAGTTGATGACGTGGGTGAGGTCGTCGACGTCAAGGCCGCGGGCGGCAACGTCAGTTGCCACGAGCAGTGTGATTACCCTGTCGCGGAATTTCTTCATGACGATGTCGCGCTGCTGTTGCGACAGGTCGCCGTGAAGGGCCTCGGCGTTATATCCGTCCTGAATCAGCTTGTCGGCAATCTCCTGTGTGTCGCGTCGTGTGCGGCAGAAGATGATGGCGTAGATATTGGGCGAATTGTCGGCGATGCGCTTCAGGGCAAGGTATTTGTCGCGGGCGTTCACCATATAATATATGTGGTGGACGTTGGCTGCTCCCTCATTTTTGGTCCCGACGACGATTTCCTCGTAATCTTTCATGTATTTGCGGGCAATCTTCATGATGTCGGGCGGCATGGTTGCCGAGAACATCAGCATCTTGCGGTCAGCGGGAACATAGGAAAGGATTTCCTCGATTGACTCAAGGAATCCCATGTTGAGCATTTCGTCGGCCTCGTCGAGGACTACGGTTTTGACATTGTCGAGGTTGACAACCCCGCGCTTGATAAGGTCGATCAGTCGGCCCGGGGTCGCTACGATAATCTGCACGCCCGCTTTCAGAGAGCGGATCTGGCTCTCGATGCTTGAGCCGCCGTAAACGGGGAGCACTTTTACTTCGGGAGTATATTTGGAAAAATCAGTGAGGTCGCTGCCTATCTGAAGGCACAGTTCGCGGGTCGGCGAGAGAATCAGTGCCTGAGGTTTCTTTATGACGGGGTCAATGCGTTGCAGCACCGGGAGGCCGAAAGCCGCTGTTTTGCCCGTGCCTGTCTGCGCAAGTGCCACAATATCTTGTGCGTCACCGAGCAGGCGCGGTATAACTCTTTCCTGAATGGGCATCGGGGACTCAAATCCGAGTTCTTCCACGGCTCGCCGCAACGGCTCGTCAACGCCAAGTTCTTTAAATGATTTCATTAAATTGATGATTAAATTTTTAGTCTCGCAAGTTTACAACTTGCTCAAAGTGAAAGGAGAAGGGTGAAGATAATACCTTTGCTATCTTTTATTTTTTATTTGTTATCTTTTATCTTCACTCAGGCGCGGCCTGAATTTCACTTTAGTCACTTCAACTTGAGCTTGCGAAAGTTGAATTAAAATATTTTACAAAGATACGATAATAAATGACGTATTCAATGGTAAAAACCGAATAAAAGCAAATATGGTTTATCGACAATGGCGGAAATTGAGCCGTAAATGCTTATCTTTGTGGCGAAATGGCGATTAATATTGATTTTTACGCACCGAGTGAACGGTTGAGGCCGTGGGTGAAATACTATTGGATGCTTAGGGCCGACGGCGGCATGGACGTGCCGTCGTGGCCTGTCGGGTGTCCCATGCTGGTTTTTCACCGCCGGGAGCCGTTGTTTATCCCCGAGACCGGAACATGGCAACCACGCGTGGCAGTCAGCGGGCAGGTTGATTTTCCGTCACGACTGCAATCGGCGGGAAGGGTCGAGATGCTTGTCGCAGTGTTGACACCTTGGGCGCTCAGACACTTATCCCGCAGGCCCGGGAGTGAGTTTTACAACCGTGAGGTCAGTGTGAGTGATTTGTCTGACCGCTCTTTAGCAGGGTTATCGATGCAGGTCGTCGAGTCTTCGGCCGATGACTACAGCCTTGTCGGGATGGTGGACCGGTGGCTGTCACAGCGGTTCTCGGAGGGAGAACCGTTAAACGCCGCCCGTGTCAGGGCTGCGCTGCGGTATCTTGAAGCCGACAGCCGCGGTAACGTTGCAGGGATGGCCGAGGCCGCATGTCTTGGCCGGAAACAGTTTGAGCGCGTGTTTCGTGACACGGTGGGGATGAATCCCAAGGAATATTCACGCATATTCCGTTTTCAGCGGGCGATGTGGCATCTACAGCAGGGAAATACCGACTATCAGGAAATCGTCTATGCCGGCGGTTATGCTGACCAGTCACATTTTATCCGCGAGTTTCGCGAGTTCAGCGGCATGACCCCCGCCGTGATGGCCTCGTCGGGTATTGCATGTTCCGAATTGTATTGGCACCCGGTGTGACGGGTTGAAAGATGTCTCGTTTGTTCTATGAAGTTCTTTTCAGGCATCGTAACTTTGCATGAAAAAAAGATGAAAGAGATAAATCCTGCCGGGACAACCCGCGCGAGGGCGTTTGAACTGTGGATTGATGCCCCGATGCCTATGGTGACGCTTGTCACGACCCTCGATGTGACCGCAGCGGTCAGAATGGCACGACTGTAAAGGTCTAAAATATTAAGAAATGTTTGATTTCGTTCATATAATTGCTATTGAGACATCAAAATCTATATCTTTATTTTGATTGAACGACGGTTATTTCTTGTCGGGATTTTCCATCGTAAAGATATAGATATAATTTCCGTGCTTTATTGGTTTCGTTAGGAGCTGCCGTGACGACAAGTTTATATTCTGTTAAAAAATACTTCACTGTCAGCCAATCGGTAGTGGTTTCAATCCAATCTTTGTCTTCAGTTATTAAACCGCTGTTATTGCCATCTCCGTTGTAATTAAGCAACTCAATCTGTTTAATGCTTGGAGGTAAATCATTCGTGCCCATAATACCAATAGTTTCTCCATTACCTGATATTTCGATTTTAGTCGGAAAACCAAAATCTTGTTCTTCTTCGCAAGAAGAACATACGATAGCAAATATCGCGCACACAAATAAGACTATATATTTTTTCATCATAGCTGTGAGATTATTGTAGCAACATCACTTTGACCTCTTAAAAGAGACCGTCTTATAGCCACCTGACAAAAAGGCATTTTTCATAGTAGATGCTTTTAATTTACTTGAAATGCAGATAATCGTCATTAGCTCTCTTATTCACGAATTATTTCTACTTTCTGCATTTGTCCATTGAGCATGAATGTAAGATAGCAGTTCTCAAATGTCTTGAATTTCTTAAAGCCCGCAGAAATGGTTAGTTTTTCCCCGGTAAGAGTAGTTTTCAGTTCTTTACATTCATAAGCTTTACCTGAGTTGTGAAATACAACGTCTTGAAGATGCGGCATTGTAGATACTGAGTCGACTTCGACAATCACAGTAGTTTTGTCGCTAAAATTATCCAGCGACTTAAACACAGTCGTAGCATTAGCCATAATGATAATGCTAATCACCAAAAGAATTGATAGAACGAATCTTTTCATAATTATATGGAGTCTCCACTGACTCAACGGAGAGGTTGGTTATAAAAAGAAAACGTGAGCCAACTATGCCACGTCTTAGTTTGAAGGTCGTAGGAAACCATTTGTGCAGATGTAACAATAGTAGCCCACGCTATAAGCGTGAGAACCACTATGCTATCTCTCGCACAGGTTTGTGAATTTCCTACGTTCTCAAACTACAAGATAAGCATAACGCTTCTGATTTTCCAAAATGTAGTGGACAGACTATTGCCTATCCGAGGCAAAGTTAACGAAAATATTTGAGACCGAGAGTTTGCATCGTGGATTTTTAGTAACTTTGTGTTGAAATCGCAATGGGAAAGACGACAAAGTCAAAATATTATCTCTTCATTGACGAGTGCGGAGACCATAACCTCGCAAAGTATGACCCCGGATTTCCGGTATTTACTTTGTGCGGTATCCTTGTGTCTCGTCAGAACCTCAATGCGCTGAATAAGGCTTTTGAAGAATTAAAGATAGAGATATTCGGTACAAAAGATGTCGTTATACATTCTGTTGACATTCGTAAATGGCGTGGACCCTTTTCGGTTCTTGCTGATGAGGCGCTAAGGGTGAGATTTTTTGAAGGCATTGAGAAAATACTAAGCCTGAATAATGCTTATGTCATTGTAAGCTGCACGATTCTTAAAGAGCAGCTGAGCAAATTTTGCGTCCGTGGCGAGGAAGATGATGTTTATGGTTTGTCCTTGTCATATCTGATTGAGAGAAGCATCTTCTGCGTTGACAATGAAATTAAAGGGGATACCTTACCTGAGATCTCCATTGTCGTAGAGCGGCGAGGCAGGAGAGAAGACAACAAACTCCTCAACTATTATAATGGTTTGCGCAATCGTGGCACAAAATGGGTAGCACCTGACCGATTAAGGGCAAGAATCAGAGATTTTAGTTTCAATAACAAGAAAGACAATATCATCGGATTGCAGATAGCGGACTTGATAGCATATCCTGTTACTATTCATCTACTTCACCCCGAAAGAAATAATACATCATACGAAACGGTAAAGCACAATATTTTCCAAGACAACGGAGTGCTGTTGGGGCAGAAAGTAATACCGCATTAAATAAAAAAGAGCGGTCTTGCGACTGCTCTTTCCGACCGGGCAAAACCGATCCCTAAAATCGTTGCTTACGCACTCGAAGTATTTC
>CAMWRO010000149.1 GCA_947176615.1 uncultured Porphyromonadaceae bacterium | reverse complement strand
TTTTTTTTCAATCCCCCACAGCGACACCGCCATTCTCCTTTGTCTCGTGGGCTCGGTTATGGGTATAAGAGACAGATATCTCCCCACAGGCTCGGTGAGCAAGCAATCCTACTAAACGTGACCGACCACTGACACGACCATGCTACCAGCCGGAAATATCCGCTGACACAAAAAAGCCGGAATCGCTATTGCGATTCCGGCTTTTCAGTAGCGAGACCGAGAATTGAACTCGGGACCTCCGGGTTATGAATCCGACGCTCTAACCAACTGAGCTATCTCGCCATCGTTTTAACGGGTACAAAGGTAGGGACTTTTTTTATACTGACCAAATTTTTTGAAACTTTTTTACACAAAAAAATCCAACCGATTCCGGAATCGGGTTTAACACACTGTCTCATAATACCCCACAAACATTTTATTTCATTTTTCATCTCATTACAAAATAAATTTATTAACTTAGCGAAAACTTTTCGGGAGCGAAAATCGTTTTACAGAAAATTTCTAATTATTTTAATTTTATACTTTATACTGAAATGAAAGCATTAAACATCATGCTGGCTGTCGTAGGCGGTGCTATTGCCGGTGCAGCCGTAGGACTTCTCTTTGCTCCCGAAAAGGGAGAACGCACCCGCAAAAACATTGTAGAATATCTCCAAAGCAAGGGTATCAAATTGCAGAAAAGCAAGATTGAAGAACTTGCCGACGAAATCGCCGAGGAACTTGACGCCAAATAATGTCAAAAACCTCTTGACTTTATAAAAAAGCCTCTCGACTCCCCCGGTGCTTTCACCTGAGGAGCGGAGAGGCTAAATAAAAAATCAAAAAAAATCAACATCACCATTTTATTTCGATAACATGAACTGGATTTATGCTTTTTTAGGCGGCGCAATCGTAGGTGCCGGAGCCGCTATTCTTTTTGCTCCTGAAAAAGGCGAGGACCTGCGTGCCCGCATCAAAGACCTCCTGCGCAAAAAGGGAATCATCTGCAGCGACAGCGAAATTGACGCTTTGGTCGAACAACTGACCACCGAAATTGACGATTAATGAAGAATATGGCCGAGGAAAAGGAAAACAAACTCCACACCTTGTGGCTGGAAGTACAGGATTACATCAAGCTAAACCTTGACTACGCTAAGCTGACCACTGCCGAAAAACTGACAGTGTTGCTGGTGGCCGTTTCCATGTGCCTGATAGGTTTTGCCTTGGTGTCGTTGATAATGTTTTTCTTATCAATGGCTGTTGTGCGGTGGATTGCCCAAGCGACAGGAATAACTTGGGCCTATTTCATCATGAGCGGATTCTACATTCTGCTGCTCGTGCTGGCTTTTGCGTTGCGCAAAACGTTGATTGTAAACCCTATTTCGCGCTTTGTATCAAAACTATTTTTCTAAACCGCAAAACACTGATTTACAATGACGAGCAAACGCAAAGCACTGCCTCACGAAACAGACAACTGGAACGGCTACACTCTTGACGAACTGCGCTATCAACGGGCCTACACGGCGGCACGACTGGAGATACAACGTGCCGGACTTCAGCGAAACATAAGCAATTTCAACCTGATAGGCTCGGGGACAAATGTTCACGGCGGCATACTCGGAAAGATGTTCAATTCTCTCGGGTATATCGACATCGGCATTTTCGCTTTCAAAATGGGGCGGCGTGTGTTCAAGATTTTCCGTCGCCTTAAACGATAAAAACAATAGTGTCGCGCCACCGCGTGACGCTATTGTTTTAGTGGATGTTTACCACCTATTCAATTTCATCACTTATTGCTAATCTGACAATGAACAACTATATCGAAGTGCGCATCGACCTTGACCCGTGCGACGAAATAAGCACCGACCTGCTGGCGGCATTTCTTGCCGAGGCCGGTTATGAAACCTTTGTCCCTGACGAGACCGGATTGACAGCCTATGTGCGCGAAGAAGATTTCTCGACCGAAGGTCTCGACCAAGCCGTCATGCTGAGCGGTGTTTCCGAAAGGGCGGCAATGAAAGTCACCCACACCCTCATCGAGGGAAAAGACTGGAACGAAGAATGGGAAAAAAACTATTTCCAGCCCATCGTCGTCGGCAGCCGGTGTGTAATCCACAGCTCGTTTCACCACGATATTCCCCGCTGCGACTATGACATCGTGATTGACCCCAAAATGGCTTTCGGCACGGGACACCACGCGACCACGTCACTTATACTTGAGCAACTTCTGCAACTCGACCTCGACCGGAAAAGCGTTCTCGACATGGGTACCGGCACGGGCATCCTCGCCATCCTCGCTTCGATGCGCGGAGCCAATCCGGTAAAGGCAATCGAGATTGACGAGTTTGCGTTCACCAACGCGCTTGAGAATTTTAAAATCAACCATGCCGACAATGTCAATGCGCAACTCGGCGACGCCCGGCTGCTTGAAGGAATCAGCGGCATAGAAGTGTTTATCGCCAACATAAACCGCAACATCATCACCGGCGACATCGCCGCCTACACGGCAACCCTCGCCCCCGGGGCGACAATGCTGCTCAGCGGATTCTACGAAGCCGACATCCCCGTAATCATGGAAGCTGCCGCGCCTCTCGGGTTAGTCGAGGAGGGACACACCGTCCGTGACAACTGGACCTGCCTGCGCCTTGTCAAATCGTGAGCCTGAAAAATTTTTGAGTTAAAATGCCCCGGAAGTGAAACTTTTCGGGGCATTCTGCGTCTAATGAGTCAAAACCGCCGTAAAAACAGCAGAAAGTGAACCAGTCTCGCCAACAGAAGTTCATGCAGCTTGTCAACGAGAACAAGCGCACGATTTACAAGGTATGCTACATGTATGCCTCGGGGGAGGAGCATCTAAAAGACTTGTATCAGGAGGTGCTCGCCAACCTGTGGCAGGGACTCGACTCGTTTCGCGGGGAAGCCAAAGTGTCGACATGGATCTACCGCACGGCCATCAACACATGCGTCACATACTACCGCCGCCATGACCGCCACAATGACGAGATGAACTCGCTTGACACCATCGCCAATCTCGCCGATGCCGGTGACAACGGACGCTCGGAGCAGATTGCTGAAATGTACCGGCTCATCGGACAACTCAACAAAATGGACAAGGCTCTGATTCTGATGTGGCTCGACGAGCGAAGCTACGACGAGATAGCCGACGTGACAGGCATGACCCGAAACAACGTCGCCACAAGGCTGAGACGGATAAAACAACGACTAATCGAGCAAGGAAAGGAGGACAGATAATGAACATAGAAGACCTGCGCCGGTCATGGAACACCCTCGACAACCGGGTTGACGAACTTGAGGAATCAACCCGCGAACTGGAACGCCGCATAACCGCCAACCGCATTACCACGAGCCGAGACAAGCTGAAAACCATCGCCCGCAACTTGGCGATAGCCTGCTTTGCCGCCATCATGACAAGTTTCCCGTTGTGGAAAATGTCATCGACAATGGTATTGATACTGTGCGTGTTTTTCCTCGTCATGGGAGGTATCCAAGTCCACACCTATCTGATGACCGATGCCGTCAACCTGTCGCGCATGACAGTCGCCGAGGCCCTGAAAAGCGTCTACGACCTTGAAAAGATGAGATGGCGCAAGCGGGCTTTCGGAATGATTACGGGCATCCCGCTGTTGCTCTACATGCTTTATTTCTTCCACTCGATTGACGAGCCGGTTATTTTCTACGGCGGCTGTACCGGAGTGGCCATAGGGGCAACCATCGGCCTCATAATAAACCACCGAAATGTGGAATTGCTGAAAGAGATGAAGCGCGAGCTTGAAGACATCTGATGACAGAACATAAACGGCGTGGAGAAAATTGAATCCTCCACGCCGTTTACATTTCACAAAAATCTGCAACCGAAATCAGATTTTACCGACAAGCTCGATGCCGGGTTTCAATGTCGCCTCTCCCGGTTTCCAGCGGGCGGGACACACTTGGTCGCCATGCTCGGCCACAAACTGAGCGGCCTCAAGTTTGCGCAAAAGCTCGTCGGCATTACGGCCGATGCCGTTGTCCTGAACCTCGGCAATCTTGATTTCTCCGGCAGGGTTCACGACAAACGTGCCGCGATAAGCCAGAAAGTCTTCAGTGTTGAGAACGCCGAAGAAATCGGCGAGCATACCGGTCTTGTCGGCAAGCATCGGGAACATCACTTTGCGGATGCTCTCGCTTGCGTCATGCCAAGCCTTGTGGGTGAACTGAGTATCGGTAGACACGCTGTAGACCTCGGCTCCGAGGGCCTTGAACTTGTCATAGTTTTCTGCCATATCGACCAACTCGGTCGGACACACAAACGTAAAATCGGCCGGATAGAAAAAGAAAATCGCCCACTTGCCCTTGATGTCGTCACGGGTCACGGTCTTGAAATCCCCGTCGACATAGGCGGGAAGCGAAAATTCAGGTACAACTTGATTGATAATAGTCTTCATTGGGTTAAAGTATAAATTAATCTCAGCAATAATAACGCAATATCTCAAAAAAAGTTTGCCATATGAATCTTATGCAAGGCAAATTCCATTTTATTCAGTATATTTGCAATGTTTTTTCAACAAAATAAAGCATTATCACATTTCTATGATTAAAAAATTGACTTTTATCACAGGCGCACTGATTTCGGCCGGCATAATTCAAGCTGCCGAACCCGTCTTTAGCGAATCGTTCAACACAGAAGATGACTTCAACCGCTGGACGGTTGTCGATTCCAATGCCGATGAAAAGACTTGGGCATTTTCTGCCGATGCACTGCCCTCACAGGTATATTACAGCTACCACTCGACCAACTCGGGCGACGACTGGCTGATTTCGCCGTCAATAACCATACCCGAGGCGGGAACCTACATGGTCAGCTACGAATTTGCCGGCAGCAGCTATGGCGAAGCCATGGAAGTGTGGTGGGGCAACGGACAGTCAGTCGATGCGATGAAAAATCTCGGTGCGTCCTATGCCGACATAAAAGGGGAGCGTCAGGGAAACTATTTCCTTTTTGAGGCTCCGGCTGGCGAAATCAACCTCGGGTTTCATGCAGTGTCGGCTCCCGACAAGTTCCGCCTCTATCTCTGCTCGGTCAGCATCGTCCCGGCTGCCAACCCCGTTGACCTCCGCGTTTCCGAAATCCTCTCACCCGTAACCGGCGAGGGACTGGGACAAGAGACAGTTACCGTCAAGGTCAACAATGACGGCCTTGTCGACGTCGATGCATTTGACATCGCATTCTCGGTCGATGGCGGAGAACCTGTCGTCGAGAAGGTCAACAAAACCATCAAAATCGGCGAAAGTCTCGAATATACATTCACTGCCAAGGCCGACCTGTCGACCCCGCGCGGCAACTTCGCCATAAAGGCTTGGACCTCTCACCCCGACGATATCGTGCCCGCAAATGACGCGACTCAGATCAACGTGCGCCACATCGCGCCTGCCGGAATCCCCTATTTCATGGGATTCGAGCCCGATGAAGACACTTCGAGCCTTTCGACACTCAACCTCAACAACGATGACGGGACATGGCACATCGCCATTGACAGCTTTTTCACCAAATTCTCTCGCTCGGGTTCAGCCTGCATGGGCTACAACTATGACAAAGAAAACGCCGGCGACGACTGGTTTTTCCTTGACCCGCTTGAGATGGAGGCCGGACATTATGTATTGCGATTCTGGTATTCGGCTACCGAGAACCATGCCGAGCGCCTGAAAGTTTGCTACGGCTCTGCCCCGACTCCCGAGGCAATGACAAATGTGCTGTGTGAATACAACCCCCTCACCAACGAGAACTATCTTGAATCCATCAACGTGTTCGAGCTGGCCGAAAGCGGAAAAATCTATTTCGGTTTCTACTGTTTCAGCGATGCCGACGAAAACTGGCTCGTAATCGACGACGTATCGATTAACAAAATCGACAACACATCGCTCGACCTGATGATTTCTGCGGTAAACCAGCCGGGGACATATCTGCGCACAGCCAACTCGAAAGACCTCGTGTTTGAAATGCGCAACGTTGGCATCATTGACGCCAACGCCACTGTCAAGGTCTCAATTGACGGCACAGAGACAACTTCGACAACTCTCTCGATGGCCAAGCAGGAAATCAAAACCGTGACCATCGCCGACATTTTCAATCTCCCGGAAGGAACTCACTCTTATCGCATCGAAATCACATGTGACAACGACATCGACGCCACCAACAATGTTGTCGAGGGAACCGTCACCATCCTCGGTGATGCCGTGATGCTGTGGGACATGGAAGACTCTAAACTTCCCGAGGCGTTCACCTACCGCGTCGAGGATTCTGCCACCGTACACCCCAGTGCCGGTGAAGAATTCAACGAGGACGGATTCGGTATCTTTAACCTCGAAAACTACCTTCTCGGCACCCGCGCACTCGCCGTATCGACATGGTTCACTGATCCGGAAAAGAAATCTGACCGCTATATCGTGATGCCCCGCATCAAAGTGACCGGCGACAATGCCCATTTCGCATGGAACGCCACCTCCTATAACCCCAAGTTCCTTGACAGCTATAGCGTCAAGGTTTCAAAAAGTGACGATGTGTGGTACAACTACTCGACTGTTTTCTCGTCCAACAATGTCCCGGCTTCGGTTCAGACCGAAGGCATCGACCTCTCGGCCTACAAGGATTGCGACATTTATGTTGCTTTCAACATCACCACCACCAACGGCGAGGCTCTGATTCTTGACAACATGGGATTCTACGGCGACGTTGAGCTTATCCAAAGCTCAATAACCGACATTGCAGGTGACGCTGCCGAAAACATTGCGATATCGGTTGTCGGCGACACCGCCTATGCACCTGAAGACACCAAGGCTATCGCGGTCTACGACCTCGGAGGCCGCATGATGCTATCGGCCGACGGTAACAAAATCGACATCTCGGCTCTCGCACCCGGTTTCTATATCGCCCGCGCGGTAACTCCCCGTGGAACAGTCTCGACAAAGTTCAGCCGCAAATAATCAGGCTTAACACCCCTGACAGCCTAAAGGCCGGTGCAAAACTGAGTTTTGTCCCGAGTAATATTTAATCCGTAAGGATTACGTCCTTGAATTTCCGGGGGTTGCGGTTTCGCAACCCCCGGAAACGTATCATACAAATAAAATCTGTAAAGATTTTTCAATCACGTCGCATTGTGAGAAAAATCTTTACAGATTTTATTTGTAATTCACTAATCTACCGTAGGTTGCGCAACCACCGGAAATTCAAGGACGCAATCTTATCAGATTGCTATTAAATTCCGACGCAATATCCACCTTCGTTGAGCCCGCAGGGCGATGT
>CAMWRO010000148.1 GCA_947176615.1 uncultured Porphyromonadaceae bacterium | reverse complement strand
CCACTATCATCATGGTAGTGGCCCTCAAGCCGATAAACGACATTTCTCCCATTCGCCGCATCCATGTCGCAACCTATCAGGCGGCCAGCGGTGCCGGTGCTACCGCGATGGATGAGCTTGTCAACCAGTATGCCGAGATTCAGGCCGGAAAAGAGCCTGTGGTTGAGAAATTTGCCTATCAGCTTGCCTATAACCTCATTCCCCATATCGACGTGTTCCTCGACAACGGATATACCAAGGAGGAAATGAAGATGTTTAACGAGACAAAGAAAATCATGCACGCGCCGGGGCTGGATGTCAGCTCGATGTGTGTGCGTGTGCCTGTGTTGCGCGCCCATTCCGAGGCTGTGTGGGTCGAGACCGAGCGGCCTGTCAGCGTCGAGGAGGCCCGTGCCGCCTTTGAAAAGGCCGAAGGACTCGTTGTCATCGACAATCCTGCCGAAAAGAAATATCCCATGCCGCTTGACGTGACCGGCTGTGACCCTGTCTATGTGGGACGCATCCGCAAGGATTTGGCCAACGACCACGGTCTGTCATTCTGGCTCGTGGGCGACCAGATCAAGAAGGGCGCGGCACTCAATGCCGTCCAGATTGCGCAATACATAATCGCGAATCGCAAATAACAGATAAAAAATAAAAAATAACAGATAACGGGGGTTAGAGTCCGAAGATTCTGATTAGTCCCTGCGCAAGTGTTTTTCCTTCAGGATTCTCATCATCGGGACCGTGGTCGCGATGGGAGGATTTGCGGACTGTGTCCCGATAACCGTCCTGACGGCGGTTGTCGGGACACAGTCCGTTATCGGAACGGCGGTGACGGGGATAGAGATCGGGATTTTGTTCTTGTTTCTCCTTGCGACGGGCGGCTGCGGCGCGGGCAGAGCGGGAGCGACTGCTATACCTTTTTATCGCGATAAATCGCGATGCTAAGACAAACCTATTCAGCATATAGCAGATAAAAAATAACAGATAAGAGGTTTTTCGTTTTAATTTTGGGGGATTGAATGGAAATCACTATCTTTGTAGGTGATAATATTTTAGTTTTATGCCCCATTATAACGAAAATACTAATAATATATTAGCACTTCTGCAAAGCTTTACATTGACTAATTCAGATGACGTGGCAATGAGTTTGGCAGCCGATTTTCGCAAACGGCGTATAGAGAAAAACTTGACACGGCAGAAGATTGCCGAACAGTCAGGTGTAAGTCTGGGAAATATCGCCCGATTCGAGCAGAAAGGACTGATCTCTCTCAAACATCTCATAGAGCTTGCCATGACCCTCGGGTATGTGTCGGAAATAAAGTCGGTTTTTTCAGAACCGAAGTATTCCACGATGGAAGAACTAATACAAATTCGACGTAACACAGGCAAGAAAAAAGCAACTTCTAAATGATTGACAGGTTAATAGTGAAATATCGCGACCGTAAAGTGGGGGAGTTGTCTCTTTCGCCGGACAACCGGTTGTGTGTGTTTGAATATGATAAAGAGTGGCTTGTTGCGGGATTCAGTATCTCGCCGCTTGAATTACCGTTGAAATCGGGGATATTCATCGCAAAACCGGGGCCGTTCAATGGCGGTTTTGGGATTTTTGAAGACAGTCTTCCCGACGGCTATGGCCGCTATCTTCTGCACAAGGCATTGGCGAGGGAAGGAATAAACGATGCCGACCTTTCCACTCTTGACCGATTGAGCTTTGTCGGAGACGGGGGAATGGGGGCACTCGCATATTCACCGATAACTTCTATCGGTTCCGAGATAACGATAAAAGATTTCGATATGCTGCAAGCCAAAGCTTTGGAAGTGCTTAGGGAAAAGCAGGACGATGATGCTGACCTATTGCTATTCAATAGCGGTAATAGCGGCGGCGCGCGCCCGAAGGCTGTTTTTCAGGATGATGAGGGGCATTGGCTTGTTAAATTCCGGCATACCTACGACCCTGTGGATATAGGGGTGCAAGAATTTCATTATAATGAGGCTGCACGGGCTTGTGGGTTAAATGTTCCCGATTTCAAGCTCGTGAACGGCCGTTATTTTGCAACACGGCGTTTCGACATAGCCGCCAACGGCCACAGAATCCACACTGCGACAGCGGGAGGGCTACTTTCTGTATCGTTACAGACACCTGTACTTGATTATGAGAATCTACTCGCCCTGACCGGTTTCCTGACACAGGATGTGCATGATGTCGAAGAAATGTTCCGGCGCATGGTTTTTAATTACCTGACCGACAACAAAGATGACCATTGTAAAAATTTCAGTTTCATCGTTGAGGATGACGGCTCGGGAAAAACGCGGTGGAAACTCGCTCCGGCCTACGATCTGACACGGTGCGCCGCGGGATATAACGGGGAACATGCCACATCGGTCAACGGGAAAGGTCGACCCCGTATCTCTGATTTTTTAACAGTGGGGACCCGTATAAGGATAAATAAGGGGCGGTGTGAGGAAATTATTGATCAAGTGCGTGGCGCGTGCAGGGACATTATCTGCTATGAAATCGAGTGAGTGACATATATTTTATGTCCCTTTAAGCGTTATAATCTATGGTATTGACTGAAAAAACATGACTGTCGGAGACTTTGCACAGATTGTTACCGATGCGCTGCCCTATAAACCCAACGAGCAACAGCGGCTCGTTATCGCGGCGCTTGCCCGGTTCTGCTCGTCGCAGACACCGAGCGACTCGGTGTTTTTGCTCAACGGCTATGCCGGAACCGGCAAAACGTCGCTGACCGGCGCGCTTGTGAAGGCTCTGACGGCGGTGCGCATTCCCGTGGTGCTTCTCGCGCCCACAGGCCGCGCCGCGAAAGTTTTCAGCATCCATGCCCGGCATCCCGCCTTTACAATCCACCGCAAAATCTATCGCGGTGACTCGACATCTATAACCGGGGCGAGCGCGATGCTTCAGGACAATCGCCTGACCAACGCCGTGTTTATCGTCGACGAGGCATCCATGATCGGCAACAGCAATGTCGACAGCGCGGGCAACCCTACGACAGGACTGCTTGAGGACTTGTTGCAGTATGTGTTTACCGGCACCAACTGCCGCCTGATACTTATCGGTGACATCGCCCAGTTGCCGCCGGTCGGGAGCACGGTCAGTCCCGCAATGGATGTCAATACGCTGAAACAGCACGGACTGAGGGTGTCCCGCGCAGTGATGACCGACACCGCCCGTCAGGCGCGCAACTCGGGGATATTGCGAAACGCCACTTGGCTGCGCCGCGCCATGCTTGTCAATCCCCTTCCCGCGCCCCGGCTGCTGGCAAGCCGGTTCAGTGATGTCGATGTCATTGACAATGACGGGGTGCTTGAGGTGGTCTATGAGGCATATAACGGCGACGATGACACATCGGGCCCCGACAATACCATCATCATCACCCGGTCCAACCGCCGCGCGACGGCGTTCAATCTTGCCATACGTCAGGAAATTCTCGATTGCGAGGAGGAGCTCATCAAGGGTGAACGGCTGCTTGTGGCTAAGAACAATTACATGTGGGCTCGCAAGGTCGAGGGTCTTGACTTTATCGCCAACGGTGATGTTGCCGTCGTTGACCGGATTATGGGGACTGAAACCCGTTACGGCTGCCGTTTCGCCGATGTGACGCTGACTCTTCCCGACCGGGAAATCTCGATTGACTGCAAAATTATTCTCGACACATTGACCGGCGAGAGCGCGTCGCTTGAAACCGAGCGTTATCAACGGCTTGCCGAAGGCCGGTTGACAGACCCCGAGGCATTTGACCCCGCCATGCCGATGGAGGCGCGGGTGAGACGGCTCAAGGATGACGAATATTTCAACGCCTTGCAGGTAAAATATGCCTATGCCGTCACCTGTCACAAGGCGCAGGGCGCACAGTGGGCCAATGTCATTATCGATATGGGCGGAATCGCTCCCGACGCGCTCGGTCTTGACTTTTACCGCTGGCTTTACACGGCTACTTCGCGCGCTACTTCGCGGCTGTACTATCTTAACCCGACGCTCCCGGTCGAATAGTTATTTCCCTTCAGAAAGAATTTTTTCAAGATAGGGTGTCGGGTGGATATCGCATGCCCGGCGCAGGTAGGGGAGAGCGCGGGCGCGATCCCCGACAGCGAGGTAATAGTTTCCGAGCGAAAGGAGAGAGCCGGTGTCGTCGGGCGACAGTTCCAGTATGCGTTCAAGGACGGAAACGGCGTTTTCCCACTGTCCGTCGGTCATATATCCGTCGGCCAGTATTTTCAAAAATTTAAGATTGTCAGGCATTCCGTCGAGCATTTTCAGGCTGTAGCAAATCATTCCCTCCGCATTGCGCCGAAACGTATAGAACGCCAGCAGATAAGAGTCGATTGACCGCGCGAGCCACGGTTCTGCGGCGGCAATCCGTTCCAGATAACCGGTATATATCGCGGGACGGCCCTGAGCAAGGGCGGCTTTCTCGACGCTGTGGAAAAGCGAGTCAAAAGGGACGTGGCGGTCGATGGCCCGGCGGGTGATGCGGAGCTGCGCTACCGAGTCGGCGGTCATGCCGGCGGCGACTATCGCCCGGGCCTGTACGGGGACCTCGTCGGGTCGCTCGTCGAGCATCAGGTGCATCATGGCAAGTGCCGACAGCCACTCTCCGTGGCGGTAAAAGCGGTCAGCCTTGACAGCAAGCTCGTCGTAGGTGACGGCCGATGACGACAGGGCGGTCATCAGGACTGCGAGTAGGACAAAGAATGATTTCATCAGCAGCGTAATTGATAGTTTATTATTGACTCGACGAGGTAAAGCGAGATGATGTCGGCGCGGTCAACCTCCATGTCGTCGTAGGCGGGGTTGTCGCTGTGGAGGATGACGCGGGTGGAGTCGGGGTGCCGGCGCACAAACTTCACCATGCGGTAGTCTTCAAGCTGTATAACGTAAATCTGCCCCCAAAAGATGTTGCGCATGTCATTAATCTGTCTTATCGCCACATATCCGCCGTTGCATATCGTCGGGGTCATGCTGTCACCGTTGACGCGCACGATGTGGGTGTCGCGCGGGATGCCGGGGAGCGATACGAAACCGGCGAGATTGGCCGGAGTGAACATCTGCGGGAGGGGAGTTCGTCCGGCAGTAACGTCGATGTCATAGACCGGGGTTCCGGTTGTGGCCGCGGCAGTGGTGGCGACCGGGGCGAGGGGCTCGTCAATGATGATTTCGCGAGAGACGGAGGTCTTGGCAAAGGGGACGTCGGTGCCGTCGCGGAGCCATTTTTTCGATACACCCATGTCGACCACGACCCTGTTGATGAGGGATTCGCTGACGGGGGTGCGTCCGTTGAGGGCCTTGGAAAGATTGGCGGGATTCATGCCGAGGCGGCGGGCAAACTGAGCCTGCGACAAGTGGGAGATATACATGAGGTAGCGGATGCGGTCGGCAACAGTCTCGACTGACGGGGCGGGAGCGATGTTTTTGAGGAATTCCATAGTGGCTGAAGTTGTAACTCGGATATTGAATATTGCAAAGATACAACGATGATTGCCGATTGTCAAGTTAAAAAAAATTAAGGGTGAAGTTTATAAGTCTAATTAGTCCAATTAGACCAATTAGTCTAATTAGTCCAATAAATATGTTACGAAATAAAAGTTTTTTGCTAACTTTGCATTACAGGAGGCGGATAAATGACGCCGAATGTGCCTTATCCAATTTATTAACCTTATCAAAATTTTAAAATCATGGCTGATCAGCAGAAAGAAATAAAAATCGAACTCACTCCCGAAGTTGCCGCAGGACACTACTCCAATCTCGCCGTAATCTCTCACGGTGCCAACGAGTTTTTCCTTGACTTCATCAACGTTGCTCCCAACATGCCGCAGGCCAAGGTGCAGTCCCGCATCATCATGACCCCCGAGAATGCCAAGAACCTCCTCGGCGCGCTGATGGAAAACGTAAAGAAATATGAGGCAATGTTTGGCGAAATCCGCCCCAAGCGTCCCGTCAACAACGGTGGCAACGGCGAGATTCCCAACCCCTTCATCATGGGCGGCAAAGCCTGAAACAATTGAGAATTGAGGATTGAGAATTGACAATTATGCATTGTCAATTCTCAATTCTACATTAGTCACTAACTATGGAATCGAATTTTTGCATTTATAATACGTTGACCCGCACCAAGCAGCGGTTTGAGCCGTTGCACGAAGGGCGAGTGGGGATGTATGTGTGCGGCCCCACCGTCTATGGTGACGGTCATCTGGGCCATGCGCGTCCGGCTATCACATTTGACGTGCTTTTCCGCTATCTGCGCCATCTCGGTTACAAGGTGCGTTATGTGCGCAACATTACCGATGTGGGTCACCTCGAACATGATGCTGACGACGGCGAGGACAAGATTGCCAAGAAGGCGCGTCTCGAACAGCTTGAACCGATGGAAGTGGTACAGTATTACCTCACCCGCTACCACAAGGCTATGGAGGCGCTGAACGTATTGCCGCCGTCAATCGAGCCGCATGCCTCGGGCCATGTAATCGAGCAGATCGAATATGTCAAGAAAATTCTCGATTCCGGATATGCCTACGTCAGCAACGGCTCGGTCTACTTTGACGTGCCGAAATACAATCAGGATCATCCCTACGGAAAACTCTCGGGCCGCAACATCGACGAGCTTCTTGCCACTACCCGCGCGCTTGACGGGCAGGAAGAAAAGCGCAATCCGGCCGACTTCGCGCTGTGGAAAAAAGCCTCGCCCGAGCACATCATGCACTGGCCCTCGCCGTGGAGCGAAGGATTCCCCGGATGGCATCTCGAATGCTCGACGATGGGGGAGAAGTATCTCGGCGAGACGTTTGACATCCACGGTGGAGGAATGGACCTCATGTTCCCCCATCATGAATGTGAAATCGCTCAGTCGGTGGCTCATAACGGCCACGATGCCGTGCGCTACTGGATGCACAACAACATGATTACCATCAACGGCAAGAAGATGGGCAAGTCGCTGGGCAACTTCATCACGCTCGACGAGTTTTTCAACGGCTCACACCCGCTGCTCACCCAGCCCTACAGCCCGATGACCATACGCTTCTTCATACTCCAGGCCCACTATCGCGGCACGGTCGACTTCTCCAACGAAGCCCTCCAGGCCTCTGAAAAGGCTCTCGGACGTATGCTCGAAGGCTATCGCCGTCTTCAGGAACTCACTCCGTCACCCGCCTCGACTGTCGATGTCAAGGGCATACGCGAGCGTTGCTACGAAGCTCTCGACGATGACCTCAACACCCCGATAGTCATTGCCCACCTCTTTGACGCGCTGCGCATCGTCAACTCCGTAAAGGACGGCAAGGCC
>CAMWRO010000147.1 GCA_947176615.1 uncultured Porphyromonadaceae bacterium | reverse complement strand
AAAGAAAACGTGAGCCAACTATGCCACGTCTTGATTTGAAGGTCGTAGGAAACCATTAGCACAGATGTAACAATAGCAGCCCACGCTATATGCGTGAGATCCACTATGCTAATCCTCGTGCTATTTGTCGAATTTCCTACGTTCTCAAATCACAAGATTACGCATAACGTTTCTTTTTCAAAATGTCTTGTCGGGGACATGTCCCAATCAACTGCAAAGTTACAACATTTTGCGGTTCATGTCAATAAACCGGCTAAAAATACAGTGCAACCGTATCGGAATATATGAAAATTAGAAAGAATTAGGGACAATATTCCGATGCGGTTACCCTGAATTGAAAGAGCCGTGCCGCAACGCTGAAAAATAAAAAAATCCGACCGGCCTCACGGACAATCGGATTAAAACCTATGATTCACTTATTTGTTGCGTTATGCTCACTTTTTAGAAATCATCTGAATGATTACTAAAGAGTATGTCGATTTTACTTTATGCTTTATGAAAATTGTTATTTTATTTTTACATTACAAAGATAGTACTTTTTTTTGAATAAAAATCGACGAAAAGCCTATTTAATGATTAATAATATATTTTTAGATTCTGAAAGTGTCTTTTGGGGTGTTAAATGACAAAACAGGCGGCAAACCATCTCGTTTGCCGCCTGTTTTGTCATTTATTTAAAGCTATTACTTTCCTCCGGGAGTGGGGACATTGCCTTGCGGTGTTACAGGAGGGATGAGGCCGCGGTTGCGCAGAAGCGCGTCAACCTTCGGTTCGTGGCCGCGGAAACGGATATAAAGTTCCATCGGGTCTACGCTGCCTCCCATTTCGAGAATGTTTTCCTTGAACGAGCGGGCTGTCTCGGGATCAAACACGCCTTTTTCCTTGAACAGCTCGAAACCGTCGGTGTCGAGGACTTCGGCCCACAGATAGGTGTAATAACCCGATGCGTAGCCGTCGCTGCCAAAGACGTGCTTGAAATAGGGCGAGCGGTAACGGAACTGAACTTCGGCGGGCATTCCGAGGGTCTGTGCGACGTTCTTTTCAAATTCAGCCACGTCAACATCGCCGTCGGGGTTGAGTTTGCCCCACTGGAGGTCGAGCAGTGCGGCTCCGGCAAGCTCGGTGGTCGTGAAACCTTGGTTGTGGGTCGATGCGGCATCGAGCTTGCGGATGAGTGTGTCGGGGATGACTTCGCCTGTCTTGTAATGGAACGCATACTGCTTGAGCAGCTCGGGTTCCATCGCCCAGTGCTCGGTAATCTGCGAGGGGAGCTCTACGAAGTCGCGGTCAACGTTGGTGCCGCTCTGGCTGCGGAGCGCGGCGCGGCTGAGCATTCCGTGAAGGCCGTGGCCAAACTCGTGGAACATTGTCTCAACCTCGTCGAGGGTAAGAAGGGCAGGGGTGTCGGCGGTGGGACGGGTGAAGTTGCCCACGTTGTAGATGATGGGGCGGCTTACGGTTCCGTCGGGGTCAACGTAGGAACCCTTGAACTCGCTCATCCATGCACCCTGACGCTTTGACGCGCGGGGGAAGTAGTCGGTCATGAACACGGCCACATGCTCGCCCTTGGCGTCTTTCACTTCAAAGACTTTGACCTCGGGGTTGTACTTGGGAGCGTCGGGGAGTTCGGTGAACGTCACGCCATAGAGTTTCTCGGCCATCGTGAAGATGCCTTTGCGCACGTTTTCAAGCGAGAAATAGGCGCGGACTTCGTTCTCGTCGAGGGCAAATTTTTTCTGACGCACTTTCTCGGCGTAGTAATAGTAGTCCCACGGCTCGATCTTGAAGTTGCCGCCCTCGTCGTTGACATACTGCTGCATCTCGGCCACTTCCTCGTGGACGCGTGCCACGGCGGGTTTCCAGATCTGCATCAGCAGGTTCTCGGCGTTTTCGGTAGTCTTGGCCATGACATTGGCGGTCATGTAGTCGGCATAGTTTTTGTAGCCGAGCAGGCGGGCCTTTTCAGCGCGGAGTTTCACAATCTCGTTGATGAGAGGATAGTTGTTGTATTGGCCCGAGGATGCGAGCGAGGTATAAGACTCATACATCTGACGGCGCAGGTCGCGGTTGTCGCCATACTGGAGCACCGGCAGGCGGCTCGGGGCATGGAGCGTGAACACCCATTTACCCTCTTTGCCTCGCGACTTGGCCTCCTCGGCGGCTGTTGCCACGAGTGCGTCGGGAAGTCCGGCGAGTGCGGCCTTGTCGTCAACCACAATCTCGCAGGCATTGGTGGCGGCGAGCAGGTTTTTGTTGTATTTGAGATAGAGGTCGGTCAGCTTTGTGTTGATTTCTGACAGTTTTTTCTTCTGCTTGCCTGACAGGAGCGCGCCGTTGCGCGTAAAGCTCTTGTAGGATTCCTCGATGGCGCGCACTTCATTGGCGGGAAGGCCGAGCGAGTTGCGGTTGTCATAGAGGGTCTTGACGCGCTTGAACAGTTTCTCATTCATCGAGATTTCGTCGGAAACCTGCGAGTACATCGGGTAGATTTTCTCGGCGATTTCGTTCATCTCGGGAGTGTTGTCAGTCTCGTCGAGCGAACCGAACACAAGCATGACACGGTTGAGCAGCTCGCCCGATTTTTCCATAGCGAGGATGGTGTTCTCAAATGTCGGCTTTGCCTTCTGGTTGGCGATAGTCTCGGTCTCGGCTTTGAGCCGGTTGATGCCCTCGGTAGCCGCGGGGACGTAGTCCTCATATTTGATCTGTTCAAACGGAGGGATTTCAAACGGTGTCTCGTAAGGCACCATAAACGGATTTTGTCTTTCGGCAGCGTTCATTGTCTGCGTGATTGTCAGCGTTGCGGGGAGCAATAATGCTGCCGCTGCGGCTGTGATTAATGATTTGGTCATTTTCTTATAATAGTTTTTGGTAATGAATTATTAATCTTTGAATCGGAAGGTGGCAATCATCGGGTAGTGGTCGCTTGCCTTGCAGTTTCCACGGTCTATCGAGATAATCTCGGGGCCGCGATAGAGAATCTGGTCGATGCGGAAATAGAAGCGGTTTTCGTGATAGGTGATTGTCGGGCCGAAAGCGGCATCGGCGTATGCGTCATGGAGGTCGTCGCCCATGATTGTGCGCACGGCATAGCATCCCGGCACGTCGTTGAAGTCGCCGGCCACGATGACAGGGCCGCTCACGCTGTCAATGCACTGTCGCAAAATGCGGGCCTCGCGGGTGCGGTCGCGGAACGCCGTGGCGAGTTTGGAAATCAGCTTTGTCTTCGCCTCTTTGATTTCACGCTTTAACTGCCGCTCGTCGGCGGGAACGTCATACAGCTCGCGATAAAACTGCTTGTCATCGTCGGAGAGGCCGATGGATTTGAGGTGGACGTTATAGAAATTAACCCGGTGACCGTTGATATTCACCTTGAAAAGACGGATATTGGGCATCGAGTCGACCCGCACCGGGAGCATCTCGGCCTCGACCGGATACTTTGACAGGAATCCGGCGATATTGGGCTTGTAAAAGCGATAGGGATACTTGGCTTTCAGTGAATCGACCTGAGCTTGCGTCACCTTTTCGCGTTTAGGTCTCCACCCGTTGGGGTCAAGGTCGGCTACCGCTATTTCCTGAAGGTTTACAATGTCGGCATCGGTGTCAAGGATATACTGCAGCGTAGGGTTGCAGTCATATTCCTCATGGTTTTCGCGCGTGTCCCACAGATGGATAATATTGTAGGTGAGAACCGTGAATGTGGTGTCGCTTTTCTGCTCGTCAAGGACAGGGGAATATATGTTGAGCGGACAGAAAACCAATAGCGGAGGAAGCGACACAAGCCATGACGCAGCGATGAGAATGGCGGCTTTGCGCCAGAATATCAAGTCGATTACAGCGACGACTATCCCGGCAATGAGCAGCGCCGGGAGTGCCATCAGAGCGAGCGCCGCCACCGGTACATGGTTAGGGTCAAAATAACCGCCGTAGGCACTGAACACCGTCGAAATGGCCACAATTCCGGTCACTCCCGTGGCGATTGCCGAGAGTGATGAACGGAAAAATGATGATATAGCTTTTAAAACTGCCATTTTCGTCAAGTGATTGTTCTGCTTTAGGATATGCGGTTGCTGACATCAAAGAGCCGGCGGCGTTCCTCGGGTGTCAGCGATGTGTAGCCCGATTTTTTGATTTTGTCAAGGATGGCATCAAGGACTGCCTGATCCTCGGGAGTGGTGCGGGGACGCGAGGAGGGTTGGCCGCCTGTTGTCGAGGGACGGCCCGAGGGGCGGGGCGGCCGGGTGGTCTTTGGCTGCCTGCGGGGCATCTTTATCCCTTTGAAAAGATTGACAATGCTGTCGAGCAACCGGTTGAGGGGTGCGGTGATGTCAGTGCCGTGTTTCAGTGCCAGTCCGTACCATGCGCCGACGAGCGCTCCGCCGAGGTGGGCGATATGTCCCCCTGCATTGGAACCGGTCACCCCAATGAGGTCGAGTCCTATTGTCACGATGGCGACCCATTTCAGCGATACCGGCCCGAGAAACAGAAGATTGAACCTGTAGTCGGGCATCAGTATGGCAGTAGCCGTCACGATGGCTATGACTCCGGCCGACGACCCGATGAGAAACCCTACATGTCCCGAAAAGAGGGGTAACAGATTGTAGGCCCCGATAAAGAGCAGTGCGCCGCCTATCCCGCCGTAGATATAGAGCGCAAGCAGCTGGCGTGGCGTGGAGACAAACATGAACACAATGCCAAACCAGTAGAGCCACAGCATGTTGAACAGCAGGTGCAGCACTTCATATTGCGAAAACATGTAGGTTATCAGCGTCCACGGCCGGGTCAGCAGCAACATGCCGTCGCTCGGCATCTGGACGAGGTTGAGCATGTCGTTCACGCTACCGTCGTTCCCCGACAGGACCATAACGCTTGCGACGAGGCGCAACAGCACAAACACGGCGATGTTGACCACGATAATCTTCATCAACATCGACGACGCGCTGAACTTGCGTTTCCACTCGTTAATTGTACCAGCCATTGTCATTGAAAGTTCCTTTCTTTTTCCAGTAAAGAATTATAAAGAAACCGAAAATCATGCCTCCGAGGTGGGCGAAGTGGGCCACGCCGTCACTGCGGCCGACCGACTCGCTCAGTCCGATAAGCAGCTCGATGGCACCCATCCCGAGAACCATCCACTTGGCCTTGATGGGGACGGGGATGAAGAAAAAGTACATCGGCGCGTTGGGGAAAAGCATTCCGAAAGCGAGCAGCACGCCGTAGACTGCGCCCGATGCCCCTATCGTTACAAAGATGTTGAGATAACTTTTTATAATCGCCTCACCCTGCGGCGTCATCATCGCCTCCATTATGGCCTGACGCGCCTCGGGATAATCGAGATGGTTCTGCATTGCAATCATCTTGGTCAGAGTCGTTTCCCATGTCAGCGCCCATGTTGCCTCCTGAATCAGTGCCGCGCCTACACCACACGAAATGTAGTAAAACAGGAATCGCGGGGCACCGAGGGTGCGCTCAAGCGTCACGCCGAACATCAGCAGCATGAACATGTTGAAAAAGATGTGGGCAAAGCTGTTGGTCGAGTGCATGAACATGTAGGTCAGCAGCTGGACGGGATTAAAATCGGCCGCCTTGAAGTAATGCAGTCCTGCAAATGTCTCGAAGTTGATACCCAGTCGTGACGGAAGTATCATCATAGCAAACCACACGAGGAAGTTGATGATAATCAAGTTCTTTGTCACCGGTGGGATTCGGCTGAAAAATGAATTCATTTTAAGTCGGCTAATAATTTTGACGTTTTTAATTTACAAAGATACAAAATAATAACGTAAAAACACCCGCGAAAGATGCACCGCGCGCTAAAATAGCAGAACTTTTTGGAGTCGTGCAACGTTTGAATGGCAGAAAGTTTGAAATTTCCCCGGCTGAGAGCGACCTGCCTCAAGCCGGGAATTTTTTTATAGGGGAAAATTCACTAACTTTGCGGTGGAATTAACATTAGAGAAAGATAAACATGATTACTCAGGAACAATTAAAAGAGACTTTTGAACGCAAGCTCGCGTTGAGGAGGTATCTTTGACATCGACAGCAAGAAAATCCAAGTAGAGGAGGAAGAACTCCGCACCCATGTGCCCGATTTCTGGGAACACCCCAAGGAGGCACAGGCTCAGATGAAGAAAATCAAGGATATTCAGGCGTGGATCGACGGCTACACCGACGTTGAAAAAGTGGTCGACGAGCTGGGCCTCGCATGGGACTTTATCAAGGAAGGTCTCGTTGAGGAAGCTGAGATTGACGCGCTCTATGCCGATGCGATAACCAAAATCGAAAACCTCGAACTGCGCAACATGCTGCGCCGCGAGGAGGACAAACTCGGTGTTGTGCTGAAAATCAACTCGGGAGCCGGCGGCACCGAGAGTCAGGACTGGGCCTCGATGCTGATGCGCATGTATCTGCGATGGGCCGAGAGTCACGGCTACAAGACCTCGATTGCCAACCTTCTCGAAGGCGACGAGGCCGGCATCAAGTCGTGCACCATCAACGTCGAGGGCGACTTTGCCTACGGCTATCTCAAGAGCGAGAACGGCGTTCACCGCTTGGTGCGCGTGTCGCCCTATAACGCTCAGGGAAAGCGTATGACATCGTTTGCGTCGGTATTCGTAACCCCGCTTGTCGACGACACAATCGAGGTGCATGTCGACCCGGCACTCCTGTCGTGGGACACCTTCCGCTCGGGTGGCGCAGGCGGTCAGAACGTCAACAAGGTGGAATCGGGAGTGCGTCTGCGCTACCAGTTTACCGACCCCTACACCGGCGAGAAAGAGGAAATCCTTATCGAAAACACCGAGACCCGCGACCAGCCCAAGAACAAGGAGAACGCTATGCGTCAGTTGCGCTCCATCCTCTATGACAAGGAGTTGCAGCACCGTCTTCAGGAGCAGGCCAAAATCGAGGCCGGAAAGATGAAAATCGAGTGGGGCTCGCAGATTCGCAGCTACGTCTTTGACGACCGCCGCGTGAAAGACCACCGCACCGGCCACCAGACAAGCGACGTGGGCGGCGTGATGGACGGCGACCTCGACGGATTCATCAAATCCTATCTCATGGAATTTGCCGGAAACGAGGAATAAATACGTTATTTATTATCACGAGGGTGTTGCAAAACTCAGTTTTGCCCCGAGTAATAGTTGCTTTTAATCCGTAAGGATTATTCTTTGAATAGCCGGGGGTTGCGGTTTCGCAACCCCCGGAAACATGTAATCGCATAAATAAAATCTGTAAAGATTTTTCAATCACGTCGCATTGTGAAAAATCTTTACAGATTTATTTATAATTCGTTAATCTACCGTAGGTTGCGCTTGCGCAACCTACGGCTATTCAAGGAC
>CAMWRO010000146.1 GCA_947176615.1 uncultured Porphyromonadaceae bacterium | reverse complement strand
TAAAATACTATTTTCCAATCTTTTTTTAAATACCGAAAACTTATATTGAACATGAAATCACTCTGCACTTTTGCGTTGCTCGCAGCATCGGCGGCATCGGCATTTGCCGCCGAGACTGTCACATCGCCCGACGGGTCGGTCCTGCTGACATTTGACCTTGACAACGGGCGCCCTGTCTATACCGTAGACTTCAAGGGGCGTCGGGTCATCAACCCGAGCCACCTCGGCCTTGAACTCTACAGCGAAAACGGCCGCAACGACTTTTCCAAGGCCGGAGAAGTCACCGGGGCCAATGCGCTGTCGCTTTCATCAGGGTTCACGCTGACAAATGTCGAGCGCGCGTCCAACGACGAGACTTGGCACCCGGTATGGGGCGAGGAGACATCTATCCGCAACAATTACAATGAAATGGCCGTGACGCTGCGGCAGCCTGAGCGCGAGCGCGAAATCATTGTCAGATTCCGCGTCTATGACGACGGCATGGGGCTGCGCTACGAGTTTCCGCAGCAACCCAAGCTCAACTATTTCGTCATCAAGGAAGAAAACACCGAGTTTGCCATGACCGGCGACCACATTGCCTACTGGATTCCCGGCGACTATGACACTCAGGAATACAACTACACGGCATCGCGGTTGAGCGAGATTCGCGGCCTCATGCCATCCAAGGTCAACCCTGACAATGCCTCTACCACCCCCTTCTCCCCTACCGGAGTGCAGACCGCGCTTCAGATTAAGACTGACGACGGCATCTATCTCAACATCCACGAGGCCGCGTGTGTCGATTATGCCACCATGCACCTCAACCTCGATGACAAGAACATGGTATTCACCTCGTGGCTCACTCCCGACAACCGCGGGCAGAAAGGCTACATGCAGACACCCTGCCGCTCGCCGTGGCGCACGGTCATGATTACCGACGATGCCCGCAAGACACTCGCCTCGCGGCTCATTCTCAACCTCAACGAGCCATGTGCGCTCGACGACACATCGTGGATCAAGCCGGTCAAATATATCGGCGTGTGGTGGGAAATGATTTCGGGTGCCGGGTCATGGAACTATACCGACGATGTCTACTCGGTGAAACTCGGCGAGACCGACTACACCAAAACCCGTCCCAACGGCCGCCACAGCGCCAACACCGACAAGGTAAAACGCTACATCGACTTTGCCGCCGAGCACGGGTTTGACCAAGTCCTTGTCGAAGGTTGGAACGAAGGCTGGGAAGACTGGTTCGGCCAGTCCAAGGATTATGTCTTTGACTTCGTGACCCCTTACCCCGACTTTGATCTGAAACAGCTCAACGAATATGCCGCCGCCAAGGGTGTAAAGCTGATGATGCACCACGAGACATCCTCGTCGGTCCGCAACTACGAGCGTCACCTCGACAAGGCCTACCGGTTTATGGTCGACAACGGATATAACGCCGTCAAGAGCGGCTATGTGGGCAACATCATCCCCCGTGGCGAGTATCACTACAGCCAGTGGATGAACAACCACTATCTCCACGCCGTCAAGATGGCTGCCGACTACAAAATCATGGTCAACGCCCACGAGGCAACCCGTCCCACCGGCCTGTGCCGCACCTACCCCAACCTCATCGGCAACGAGAGTGCCCGCGGCACCGAATATCAGGCTATGGGCGGAAACAGCCGCGGCCACACGTCAATCCTCCCCTTCACCCGTCTGCAAGGCGGCCCGATGGACTACACGCCCGGCATCTTCGAGTTTGACCTTTCGACATTTACCCCCGGCAACAACTCAATAATCCCCTCGACCATCTGCGGACAGCTGGCTCTCTATGTGACACTTTACAGCCCCCTGCAGATGGCCTGCGACCTTCCCGAGCACTACGCCCGCCATCTCGACGCATTTCAGTTTATCAAGGAGGTACCCGTTGAATGGGAACGCTCGGTATACCTTGAGGCCGAGCCGATGGAATATGTCACCATCGCCCGCAAGGACCTCAACAGCGACAATTGGTTTGTCGGCTCTACCGCCGGAGAGAATGACCGCCGCAGCGAGATTTCCCTCGACTTCCTTGACCCGGGACGCAAGTATGAGGCCACAATCTATGCCGACGCTCCCGACGCCAACACCGTTGACGGTCAGAAACGCTATACCATCACCACCCGCAAGGTCAATGCCAAGACCCGCCTCCGACTCGACGCCAAGGCCGGCGGTGGTTACGCAATCTCAATAAAGGCAATCTGAAAACGGAGTTTATTCCTCGACAATCCACCTGTCGATGCTCCGGGTCTCTGACGAGAAGTTGACACCCACCTTGACAACAGTTTTACCCGTCGAGGCAAAAGGCTCGGCATAGCCGCGCTCGTCAATCTGGCGCAATGCCTCCTCGGCAGTCCCGTCGAGCTTAAACTCCATGACATACACCCGCGAGGGCGTGTCGATCACGAGGTCGATGCGCCCTCGCGACGTATGATACTCGGTGTGGACATGGAACCCCATCAGAGTCATGACGATATACATGACATTCTGATAATGCAACTCAAGTTTCTGCACTTTCTCGTAGGGGAAATCGGAATAAAGGCTTTTCAGCCGTTCCATAAACTCGTCAATCCGACCCTCCCTGACATCTTTGACAAACGACTGGATGGCGAAAGCTGTGTCACTCTGCCTGACATTGGCATAAAACGGCATCATAAACTTTACAAAACCTTCCTCCACCTCGCGGTTAGGATAACCGAGGGTATAAGTCTCAAACTCCCGGTCAAAACTTTTAATTGTCAGATAACCGCTTTGATAAATAAGTCCGATAGGGTCGGTCAATACCATATCGACACCCTGCAAAGACATCTCGTCGGTTACGCGTCCGTTTAAAGACGCAAGATTATAGTTATTGTTTCTCAACAATTCAACAAGGAATGTCGGCGTACCGGTCTCAAACCAATAGCTGTAAAATCTTTTCTTAGCAAGAGTATTCAGCACACTGAACGGATTGTAGATTTCCTCGGCCAGACAGTCACTGAAATGATAACCGTCATAGTTTTCTTTCATTTTTGTGAAAGCCTCATCCGATGTTATGCCGAGCGTTTCAGCCATCTCTGAGACATCATCGGTAAAATAGTGGTGCAATTCAGCTTCGGTTATGCCACATACCCCGTTATATCTGTCCCAAAACGATATGTCGTTCAGATTGTTCAGGTCGCTGAATACACTGACTTTACCGAATTTTGTAACCCCGGTCAACAACGCAAATCTTATATAACGGTCCATCGACTTCAACACTCCGTAAAACGCTTTCAGAGTCGAGCGGAATTCCCGTTGAAATTCCTCATTAAATATATTGTTCAGCAACGGCTTGTCATACTCGTCAATCAGCACTACTACCTTTCGGCCTGTTTTCTCACAGGCCGCCTTGATAACCTTACCAAACCGCAAAGACAGAGAGGGCAACTTATCTGTGACTCCATATTTCTCCTCCCATGCATCAAGAGCCGACGACAGCATATTGTCAAGAGAGTCGAGTTCTCCGTATTTCTGACTGTTCAAGTCGAGATGCAAAACCGGATACTCAGTCCAGTCATGTTCATATCGAGAGATGGCCAATCCCTCAAACAGCTCCTTATGCCCGAGAAAATATTCCTCTATCGTAGATAAAAGAAGACTCTTTCCGAAACGCCGCGGCCTACCAAGGAAATAATATTGGTAGGACGTGACAAGTTTGTGGATATATTCTGTCTTGTCGACGTAGATATATCCTTCCTTGCGGATTTTTGAAAACGACTGTATCCCTATCGGGTATTCTTCTCTTTTATGCATAAGGGCCTCTATTTTCTGCAAATATAACGATTTATTCAGAGGGCGTTTCACAACAAATGTTAAATCCAAAGTCTGTAAGCGTGAGTCGGATTTTGTCATGAATCGAGGGAGCATAGCTGTGGCTATGTGACCGAAATTCAGAGCAAAAATCGGCCGCGATTACTGACTTTGGATTTAACATTTGCCATAAAACACTCTCTTTATTCATAAATATGATATTTCGCCTTTTTACGCGAAAAGGTTTCTACATCTTTATTCCAGTAATCGAGCATGTCGGCGACCTTGTAAC
The DNA here is from genome assembly GCA_947176615.1 of uncultured Porphyromonadaceae bacterium. GTDB lineage: Bacteria > Bacteroidota > Bacteroidia > Bacteroidales > Muribaculaceae > Duncaniella. The sequence continues at coordinate 3,309 of CAMWRO010000146.1, read as the reverse complement.
GACGCGAGAACTGTTCCCTTATTTTGGACGAGCCGAGAACTTTGTCGACCATATTGAGACGTGACTGCGTGGCCGAGGCAAAAGCCTTGTGAGACGGGTACATTTCAGCTAACTCCTGCATCGCGTAAAACTGTATCAGTGTCAGGTCGGCCACCCACGGATCGGTCACATAGACCTCCACACCATGTACTGTCTCCCCCTTGAACATCGAGTAGTAAGGCTTGACATGAATCGGTCGAAATTCCACGCCTTGAAGTCCCAAGCCGTTCATGCGCTTGGCAAATTTGTCGGCATTGATCCACGGGGCACACAGCAGACGGAACGGGGTCGTGTACCCCACCCCTATCGACAGCCAGTTAAGCTCCCCTACTATCCCTGTGGCGGGATACAGCACCGCCGTCTCGGGCGACGGAATGTGGGGCGACGGAAGCACCCACGGCAACCCGGTCTCGGCAAATGTCATGTCGCGGGTCCACCCCTCCATCGGGACGACCGTCAGTCGGGCCTTCACACCCCGGTTGAGCAATCCCTCGTCATTGAGATAGCGGGCGAGCTCGCCGGGAGTCAGTCCGTAGAGATAAGGTATCGGGTATTTGCTGACAAACGAGGTCATCCCCGGCTCCACCACGCACCCTTCCACCTTGTCGCCCCCGAGGGGGTTGGGACGGTCAAGCACCATGAACTCTTTACCTTGCTCGGCACACGCCTCCATCGCGGCTCCCATCGTGGAGATGAAAGTATAGCTCCGTGCCCCTATATCCTGAATATCATAAACCACTACGTCGACATTCTTCAGCATCGACGCCGTGGGCTTCAAAGTCTTGCCGTGGAGCGAGTACACCGGCACACCGGTCGCCGGGTCGGTCGTGGAGGCCACGGCTGCTCCGGCGGCATAATCGCCGCGCACGCCATGCTCGGGGGCAAACAACGCGACAAGTCGCACGTCGGGCGCGGCATGGAGAATGTCGATTGTCGACCGCATGGAGTTGTCAATCCCCGTGGGATTGGTTATGAGACCCACGCGCTTGCCTTTCAGCTGTTCAAAACCACCGTCGCGCAACACTTCGATTCCCGGCTTTACCTGAGCCGACGACACGAGCGACACAATGGTCACTACAATACATATAATTATCCTGTTCATGATTCTTTCTTTCCAAATTCCGGGTCAATCTTCAATAACGGGCACACGGCGACGGTTGCCACACAGCACACCATCGTCCATATAAAAAAGTTCTGATAGCCAATAGTTTCCTGCAACCATCCCGCAGCCATCCCGGGAAGCATCATGCCGAGTGCCATGAATCCGGTGCAGATGGCATAATGAGCCGTGCGCAACGGTCCTTCGGAGAAATAGATGAGATACAGCATGTAGGCCGTGAAACCGAATCCGTAGCCAAACTGCTCGACAAAGACACAAGCATTTACAACCCACAACGGCTGTCCGGGACAATAGCTCAGATACACGAATGTCAGACATGTCAGCGACATGCTCCATGCCATCGGCATCAGCCACCGTTTCAATCCTCCCTTCGCGGCAACGATGCCGCCGATAATGCCGCCAACCGTGAGGCCGATTATCCCGACCGTCCCGTAGACGATGCCTACCTCGCTCGTCGAGAGTCCGAGTCCCCCTTTCTCGACCGGGTCGAGAAGGAACGGGTTGATGAGCTTGACAAGCTGAGCCTCGGGAAGACGGTAAAGGAGCATGAACGCTATCGCCTGACCGATGCCCGGTTTCTTGAAAAACAGCACGAAGGTGTCGAGAAATTCACGCAATATCTGCCGTGGTGTCGCCCCCTCCCCGCGGCTGTGGTCAAGCGGCGGACGGGGCAGGATGCGGGTGTGGTAAATCGCCACGGAGAGAAAAAACAGCGACAGGATGAGAAACACCGCCGACCACGCCGCCGGTATGTTCCCGGTGCGTTCCTCTATCTGCCCCGCCACGATGACAAGCAGTCCCTGCCCCACGACAGTGGCGATGCGGTAAAATGTCGAGCGGATGCCGACGTAGAACGACTGCTCGTGCTCGGTCAGCGCAAGCATGTAGAAACCGTCGGCGGCGATGTCGTGGGTCGCCGACGCAAACGCCGTCAGCCAGAACACCGCGAGCGTGGCCTGAAAGAAAAACGGCGTGGGTATCGTGAAGGCGACACACGCGAGCAGGGCTGCTATCACCCATTGCATCGTCACGGTCCACCAGCGCTTGGTGCGCATGATGTCGACAAACGGACTCCAGAACGGCTTGATGACCCACGGCAGGTTAAGCCACCCGGTGTACAGGGCGATGTCGGTATTGGAAATCCCCAGACGCTTGTACATGATGACCGAGAGGGTCATCACGGCGATATAGGGCAACGCCTCGGCAAAATACAGTGTGGGAATCCATCCCCACGGCGATACTTTTTTCATCAGTAGAGTTTCTTTATTTCAGCACCCGGATAGTAGTGGTGCAGTATTTCGTTATATCTGTAGCCACGGTCCCCCATGACTGCCGCCCCGATCTGGCAGAGGCCCACGCCGTGGCCCCATCCCGCGCCGCGCAGTGTGAACCGCGACGGGATTCCGGCCGCGTCGAGGTCGTGACGCTCCACGACAAACGCGCTGCTGTAAAGATGGCTCCGCGACAGAGTGCGGCGTATCTCAAGTTCCTTCCCTATCGTCATCGTGCGCTTTGTTCCGCGTATCTCAAGCTCACAGATGCGCCCCGAGACCCCGCGCTTTAACGGCACAAGGTCAATTATGTCGCCAAAATCTATCCCTGACCGCTCTTTAACGATGGCAGCAAGCTCCTCGCGGGTATATTCTACCTTCCAGCGGTAAAAATCGGCAGTCTCGCGGTCATAATTGTTCAGCACCTGCGCGAGGATGCGCGCGTCCGACGTGTTACAGAACGCCTCGGGCGACGACTCGATCCATTCCCGCGCCGCGCTTTCATCAGTCAGGTCAGGCCCGGCCTCTTGCGCCACGTCATCACGCAGTCCGCGCAGATAGTCGTGGGGGACATCCTCCCAGCAATACTGAAATTCCTCCATCTTCCCTCCGCAGCACTTCGAGAAACGGGCATCGGCAAGACGGCCACCCGCCATCAGCACCTCCCCCCGCGTATCGGCAACCGCGCTTGCCGCCGTAAAGGTGGAGACACGCACTATTCCCTGATAACGCTGACAGTGGTCGTCGACACACACGTCAAAATCCCTGTGGTCGTCGCGGTCATACCACTTGATGCGCCTCGACACACTTTCGGTCAGCCCGACCCCTGCCGCCGCGCCGTCGCGCACCGCGCGGTCCATCTGCGCCCGCAGCCAGCGG
>CAMWRO010000145.1 GCA_947176615.1 uncultured Porphyromonadaceae bacterium | reverse complement strand
CATGGAGCCTGACAATCGTTCAAAATCGGCAGCAAATCGCTCAAGATAGCCGATGGCAACCGGCGGTTTCTTCATCTTGTTGTAAATACAGCGCGACTCACATTGCTTTTCCTGAGGGCAGACACGCCCACAGACTGCCGGGAGGGCACTTGTTTCCTTCAATACCGCTGCCGCTGCATGGAAATCGCCACGCTCGATGTTTTTTATAAACCCGGGGATATTGATTGACACGGGACAGCCGCCGGTACATTGAGGGTCGGGACAATCGAGGCATCTTGTCGCTTCCACAACCGCCATCTCGGCATCAAGCCCCTGATTTACCTCCTCATTGCAAGTCACACGGTAAGCGGCATCAAGTTCGGGCATTTTAACCCGTGGGATTGAAGAACGCTCTTTGGCAGAATGGGCTTTGCGTAATTCCTCACGCCATTCCGCATCTCGGGGTGCTAAAGTTGTTATGTTGTTCATGACATTTCAATTATAGGAACGTAAACGCATCATCATTTCATCAAAATCGACCTTGTGCGCGTCAAATTCGGGGCCGTCGATACACACAAATTTAGTCTTTCCGTCAACAGTCACACGACATGCTCCGCACATACCGGTACCGTCTACCATTATGGTATTGAGCGAACACATTGTCGGGACATTATATTTGGCGGTGAGCAGAGACACGAATTTCATCATGACGGCCGGACCGATTGTAACTACCATGTCGACTTTTTCACGGTTTATCACATCCTCCACTCCGGCGGTCACGAGACCCTTGCGCCCCATCGAGCCGTCATCGGTCATAATGACCACTTCGTCGGAATACTCCGATACTTGCTCTTTCAATATTATCAGGTCGGCGGTGCGGGCGGCAAGAACCGAAACAACCCGGTTGCCGGCTTCCTTCATTGCCTTGATTATGGGCAGAAGGGGTGCGACCCCTACTCCGCCGCCACAGCACACGACCGTGCCGAAGTTTTCAATGTGGGTTGCCTGTCCGAGCGGTCCGACGACATCGGCAAGATGCTCACCGGGATTCAACGCACATATCTTGCGGGTTGAATCACCCACCTCCTGTATGATGAGTGTAATCGTTCCTTTTTCAACGTCGGCATCAGCGATTGTCAACGGGATACGCTCTCCCCCTTCTTCAGGTCTGACAATTACAAAATGTCCTGCCCGCCGCGACCGGGCTATCATCGGGGCTTCGACCACGAGTTTCACCACATGGTCGGAGAAATGCTCCTTTTCTAATATTTTATTCATATCGTAGGGTAATGATTGGTTTTGCAAAATTAAACAATTTTCCCGTTCACGCAACTTTCTGCCGTGATAAAAATATTGCCCTGCGCCACTCTTCGCGAGCCGACGCAGGGCCTATAATCAAAAAGCTAATTCTATTACATTGTCTATATGATAGACGGAAAATTAGCTCTAAGGTTTAATCGCAATCCGTCACTTTAACGGTTTTTAACTATACGCGATTTATTTACCGGTTGTAACCTGAACTCCGCCATCAGGAAGATGGACGACTTTCAAGTTTTCAAGCTCACCGTAAGTGTCATGTTCGCAGGGGACAATCAGGTTGCCGTCAGTGTCAATCGCACCCCATTTCCCATTAAGCTGGACGATGGCAAAGCCATAGTTGAAATCTTTTACCGAGTCATAAATCAGTTTGGCAATCACTTTGCCGCGAAGGTCGATAAAACCCCATTTGCCACGGCGTTCAACAGCAGCAAATCCTTCGCGAAACGGGAGAGCATTGTCGTAACGCGGTTTAATCACCATCTGCCCTACGGAATTGGCGTAGCCATAAAGGCCCGACATGCTTTCCATGGGTCGCGGATAATCGGCGTTCATAATGCCGAAACAAAATACAGCCGCAACTGCGGAGAGAAAAAATCGTTTTAACATAAAATATGGTGTTTTGTTAAACTGTTCTTATGATTAATCAAATGAAGATTCAATATCGTTTCTACCTCAGCACGAAAATACGGGACATCCTTCACAAAGTAGGTCGAATAAGACGGATGAAACACACCGAGTCTCATCCGGGACACGTTGATACCGTATTTCTGAGAAAGAATGAATCGGTACATACTTAGCTGTAAAGCATAGCGATAAAACGAGGTGTCACTCAGATGGGCGACAGGCGGGAGAGCCGTCGAGTGCCATCGGTTTTCCTTTTCAATATTTCCCCGTGCATCCACCAGTTTTTTGGAACGCTTCCAGTCATATATGTTAAACGTCCCGTCGGGAGTACGCTCAAGGAAATCGAGAGTTCCCGCAATAGCGTAATCTTCGTGGAAAATGCGCCATTCCGTGCGGTACGGGCACAAGTGATTTTCCGCGGCAAACATGCGGAACAACCGATAGGCATCGCTGTCGTCCCCGGCATCATGACCGAGATAATAATCTTCAATCTTAGCATGCATCTCGGTCCCGAGGTCACGCGACCGCCGGGCATCGTCCTCCCACTTTTGCCGCAATTGCTCGGGTGTCATCCCCATCGACGGGGCTTTGCGACGAGACCAATATTCCGCGTCAAACTTCGGGAAACATTCTTCGACAAGAGTGGTGACGGATTTCAGCCGTTGACCGCCATGAAAATATTCATGACGTTCCTCGTCAAATTCAATCAGCAAGTCTCGGTTATGAGCATTAAGTTGTTTATAGGTCATACACAAAGATATGAATAATATCTTAAACCGACAAAAAATCTCAGTACTGAAGATATATAAACGGCACGATGTCACTCTGCCGCACCTGAATAATCATTACGATTACAAGGGCAAAAATCACGGCCTGCACCACAAGCGGGGCGGCATCGAAACCGTCACGCAACTTGTCGCACCACCGGCGGGGAGACATGTGCATGAACAGGCCAAGCAACATGGCAAGCACAATCAACAGATACCCTTCGACAAACTGCGGAGCCACCGACAAGTGAAAATCATTGACAATCTGAGATATCATGGCCCCGGCATCTTCAAGTGACCGACAGCGGAAAAACATAAATGTCAACGCCATCAGGTTAAAGGTGAAGAATATGTTCAGTGCGACGCGCCATTTAGGAGTAGCCTTGTCAGAAGACGCAGGGAAAATGCGGCGCCAAGTTTTGTGACACACGAGCAACAATCCCTGAATGAACCCCCATATAACATACATCCATGACGCCCCGTGCCACAATCCTCCGATAACCATCGTGGCCATCTGATTAAAATTGGCCCTCGCGCGCGAGCAACGGTTGCCCCCAAGAGGGATATAGACATAATCGCGAAGCCATGTCGAAAGGGAGATGTGCCACCTGTGCCAGAATTCAGTCGGGCTCTGCGCCTTGAACGGTGCGCGGAAATTGTCGGCAAAGCGATAACCGAGCAACAACGCTATGCCGATAGCCATGTCGCTGTACCCCGAGAAATCGCAATAAAGCTGAATTATAAAACCGAATATAGCCACCGTGTTCTCAAACCCGCTATACAGAGCAGGATTGTCAAACACACGGTCGACAAAGTTGCCGCTGATAAAGTCGGCAACGACAACCTTCTTTATCAATCCGGCAATAATCAGAAACAACCCTTCGCTTACCATTGCCCGGGTCGCTGACGGATTAGTCTGAACTTGCGGGAGCATATCCTTGGCTCGCACAACAGGTCCGGCAAGCAAGGGAGGAAAGAATGTGAGATAAAACGTATAGTCAAGAAAATTGCGACATGCAGGTATGGTGCCGCGGTATATATCCACAATATAGCTGATGGACCGGAATGTAAAGAACGAAATCCCCGCCGGGAGAATAATGTCAAGTGCATCAAATTTCAACGTGGAGAACCGCATGACAGTGTCCAGTATCAGGTTGAAATACTTGAAAAAAGCCAGCATCCCGACATTGACACACACGTTGAGCAGCACGATTAGTTTCCTGCCCCACACCGCATGGGTTTTCTCCATAATCACACCAAGGACATAGTCCATGACACATACCCCGAGGAGTATGAAACAGTATTCTGCCGATGATTTGTAATAAAAATATAGGGAGAACAAGATGACAAATATCATCTTGACGGTTCTGAAACGGCGAAGCAGCCGATAAATGCAGATAAAAGCGACAAACAATATAAGGAACAGGCCCGTATTAAACAGCAGCGGCGATACCGGGTCATGTTTCAGCACACCAAGTATCTTCTCAGGCTCAATGTCGTTAAAGTCTATCATTACAGATTCTCAACTTATACTTACCTATCTTAATTCTTTTATTCAGAATCACGCAACGAGTCCATCAGCGCATCATACAGCAATCGTCCTTCAAGATTATATCCTTTATGGGAGTGATGTACACGGTCTCCGCTGAAAAGGTTTCCGCTAATCCATGTCGCACTCGCGCCTCGGCCTCCGGCAACCTCATACCAGTCATATACAGCGATGGAGTTGTTTTTACCGTAATCTAAAATTGCCTGACGCAACGGTGCTATATTGCTGTTCACAGCATAGCTTTTTACCTTTTTTGTCACTGTCCTATAACCGGCTTTCCGTCCTTTACGCGCTTTGCGTTTTACACGGGTTTTCTTAGTGGTATAAACACTTTTCTGACATTCCATCGGAGTTGTCAACAAGATGACGGCATCGGGATTATAGGATTTTATATTTTTGACAAGACGGTCGATTGAACGGGTAAATCCTGCAACATCAAGCCGGCCAAACGCCTCGTTGGTTCCGAGAGAGATAATGACCAGATTGGGATTCAATGCCGAAATTCCATAACCGACAGTCCCGATGCGGTTGTATGTGTCATAAGCCGCGCCATTGTTTCCAATCGCATGATAGAACACCCCGGGAACGCCACCTGACAGCGATGCCCCAAAAATGGTCAAGTCTCCGGTAGAACTGAACGAGATGTTGACTTTAGTTTCGGGAGAAGCCATGACAATCTGAGTGTAGTCTCTCGAAGGGATTGCCCTGAAATGAATGTTTTTACCCTCGCCGTTTGTCACATTTTCAACCGTCAGCTTGCCATTATGGAATATGGTAACCGATGAAAAAGGATTGTAATCATCTTTTTCAGAAGTTCCGATTGTTATCTCGCTATTATTGCGCAGAGGGTGAATCGAAGTACCTGTAAAGCCGACTGTCTGCCGCCATGACGCACTCATGAGTTTAACCGGGTTCCACGCATTTTTGCTTTGAAAGACGTAATCCGACGGCTCGTTTGTCCCACTCATTTTCAGTGGCGCGACAAGACCGCGCCCGGCGTTTCCAAAGTCATACTGGAGTAATTCGCGCGTAGTGCCGGTTCCTATGTCGGCCTGCACATGACTGTCGCCGATATGCACGATTGACACCGGCTCTTTATTGCTGTTAATAAACGCCTTTCTGAGCCGAGACCAGTCGGCCCCATTATAAATAATGTGATTGGCTCCTTGGTTTATGAATGAAGGGACGGGAATGTCTATATCATCGGCCTCCTCGGGAATAATGACCGGATTTTCCCTTACATCCCGGTCGTCTGAATCAGAATCTTCAGTTGATTCACCTGATACTTCCTCCTCGGTGTCATCATCTTCGGTCACCGGTTGTTGCGCAACCGATACAAATGGCACAAATGCAGCAATAATCCATGCTGAAAATATAGTAACAAATCTTTTTTTCATTTTAGACATTGTTGAATGGCGTTAAACAATTCATCGGCCAGACGCGCGCCCCCCTTATGGGTAAGATGGATGTAATCTTTGTTGGCCAGACCTTGGCGAGACCACTCCACGATGGCGTCTTCTCCACCCATCGCCTCGCGAGTGTCCCAAAAGAGACAGTGGGCGCGACGGGCGGCATCACGCTGGGCGGCAATCATGGCTGGTGCCACACTCATGGAGTGGACGGCACCGCCACGCTTTTCTCCACGGTCTCCAATCCCCATAAGCAGAATATCGGCACCGGGATAACAAGATTTCACATGATTGATCACGTCGACCATGCGGTTGGAATAAATATGATAATCTTTTTGTTGCGGACTCATCGCATTAATGCCAAATTCCAGAACAATCAGATTATAGGGTACCGACTGTGACATCTGACGGCATAGCCGGGTGCTGATTCGCGACAATGTAATGCCTGAGAAGCCTCGTGATGACATGCAATCGACCGACACTCCGTCAGTGCCGTCAAGCCACACTCCGAGACCTATCAATGAGGTCGCGGATGTCTTCACCTCGAAATTTTCAGTCAATCCGTCAATCGAGATGCACTGCACGACGGAATCACCTTTGATTTCATGGTCGACCCATTCGCCTTTCCCGGTGCGGCAAGAAACGACAGCGTCGTCAGGAGATATAAACAGGAATCGCGAAACGGTCCATGACCCGGCGTGAGGGAAAGAGGAGGTGCCTGCATAGGTCGACAATGCTGACCCGGTCGGGGTTGAGTATTGCTCGGAAAGAGCCATATACCTGTTCTTGGCTTTTTTTAGCGCCGTGAATGTCTTCCAGCCTTTTCCGCCTTGTTTTATCGATTTTCTGAATCCGGGGAAATCACTGTGCATATTCACATATCCCACTCCTTGACCGCCATAAGCATTCTGAAGTTTTTCGCGCAGATCCTGAGTAAAAATATCTCCTTCGATATAACTGTCACCGACAACGGCTATTCGCGCATGGGTTCTTGACGCAATTGCCGATTTCAGAGAACTTAACCCACGGTTGTCAATGGTATAATCCTCTATTACGACAATATCACCAACCCGCGCCGGTTTTGCGGGCAAAACCGGAACCTCTCGATAGCCGGAATCGGATTCCGTCATCAAGCCGACGGGTTCGGATCCCTGTCGGTCAAGCGTGTCATGAGACTCTGACTCCTGAACTTTTGCCAGTTCGGGATCAACCGCCATTGTATTTTCAACTTCTACTTCGTTGTCATAGATTGCTGCCGCGACTGAATCGTTCATGATGTCGCCGAGCAAGTTGAAATCTTTGATTTTGCCGCCGCTCCATCGGCCTATCGGAAGCAATGAGATACCGATTACCACCAACAAGGCAATAACCAATATCAGGGCTGCTTTACCCTCACCATTTTTATTATTCCGTTCCATGAGTTATCCGCAAATCAAGACTGAACCGAAAATCCAGTTACGATTTCACTGCGCGACGGATTGTCACTGCCCGTAACCGCGCATAAAAGAGGACGGCATTTTGACATTGCCTCGTCCCACTCATCATCCACTTTACTCAAAGCAGTTATACCTCCGCCTGAATAGATGTTGTAAATATATCCTTTCCTGCCGTCATCAAAAACTCCGGGAGCAAGAAACGCACTGCGCAGATTAGCGTAGGCCCTTACCCGGGTCCCGGTTTTTACCGCGACATATCCGCCATAACACAGGCGCTCGTGAAACTACGAAAAAAAAAATTAAAGAAAAAAATCAATGAGTGGAAAACCGCATAAAACCGGAGTACGGAGAAAATAGCCCAGAAACGACCC
>CAMWRO010000144.1 GCA_947176615.1 uncultured Porphyromonadaceae bacterium | reverse complement strand
TCATATGTTTATAAGAGACAGAATCTCCACATCAGCCGCAACTACTGCTGAGAAATCGTTAAAACGCATTCCCGCGCTAAAGAGTTCCAAAGGGTTTTATCCCTTCCAATTTCTCGCGGAAGATGAGAATTCCTACTCTGAAAAAGAGTTCCTGTACATTTTAGGTTCAAATGGTAACAATACAGACCTCCTCTATTCCATCCCCTACCCCGACATGGAAATCAAATGTGCCGCTTTTGCTGAGGACCGACTCGTCATTAGCGGAACCGACGGTTCCAACTCCACAACCTTCTATATCTACGAAACCTGCACCTATGAACGAGTCGAAACATTTTCCATTTACGGCAGTTCATGCAGCTCACTGACATTCAACAACAACGATAACAGTGTCTACGGGATTTTTACCGACTCGGAGAATCATACTGAAATTTCAAGGATTGACATCGAGGAGCACACCGTTTCCTCAATCTGCACCCCTGACAAAGAATTTACATCCCTGTTATGTATTGACGATGTATTAACCGGAATCGATAATTCGGATACATTATATTCAATTGATTCCGAAACCGGGGAGACAGCATCAATGTCTATAAGTATTGAGGGCCAACAGGCCGCATATTACCGAGAACCGTTCTTCATCATGTATGCTTGTGACATGAGGAAATATCACGGCTATTCCGGTACCACTATTTTAACCGTGAAGAAGGATGCGTCGGATAAAAACGTTTATTTTTTCTCAAATCGCATAAATGGCTACAAATTCCGTGCAATCAAAAGCGACGTTGTGACCAACGATTATTATGGATTCCCAAAATCGCCAAAAGATTTGAAAGTTTCTGTTTCGGGACTGACCGCCGAGGTCTCATTCAATCTCCCTACCCAAATCTATTCCGAGGGTGGAGACACCGACATAACCGACCCGATTTCCTACACCGTCACATGCAATAATAATATTGTAGCGACCGGGACGGCAATACCGGGGAGCATAGTCAACAAAACTCTCACTTTCGAAAAACCGACGATTGCCACAATAAGCGTTTATGCTGAAAATGAGACCGGGAAGTCGACACGTCTCCGTGAGTCGGTATTCTTCGACATCACCATCCCTGCAACAATTGAAAGTGTGACCCTCGACCATGACAATTTGAAAGCTCAAATCAGCTGGACACCTGTAACACTTGACAACCATGGTAGTCCGCTTGATAACGACTGTCAGGTAACATATCGCGTTACCCGTCTTACTGACAATGCCATTATCGCCGACAATATTACTGAAACTGAAACTTCCGACCCTATAGCGTTAGATGAAGGCATTTACCCGTTAAGCTACAGCGTCGCTCCCGTAATCAACGGATATGTCGGAGTTGACACAAGGTCAAATACCTGCAATGCAGGTGCCGCTACGATTCCTTATGTTGAAACGTTTGCAAAGGAAAGTCGGTCAAGATTTTCCTTGCCGGAAACGACTTATGACAGATTCGGCCAACAATTAGGATGGCAATTTAATTTATATCGCGAATCTCATTACTTCGGTTACTATTGCCACGAAAACAAACCTGAAGACGGTATCGCCTATTCAGGGCCGGTAAAACTTGAGGCTGGGAAAAAATATATGTTCCGCATAAAACTATATTCCGGATATTATGATGCTGTCAATAACCTTGACATTTTGATATCAAAATTCTCTACAAACGACAGCCCTATAACTATTGCCCAAGGAATTGACATGGTTTATAACCTCGAAATGCCGGCTTACAGCGAATTTTCAGTTCCCGAAACCGGCTTTTACAGGATTGGACTTAATGCCAAGCCGTCAGATTATTCAGTCTTCGTTATTCGTGAATTTTCCATCGTCGAAAAAGATGATTCCAAACTTCCCTCCAAACCCGAAGACATCTCAATCTTATTTGGCGATGCTACTTATACACCAATAAAGCATGCCTGCATATACGCTGATTGGGATAGTGTAGACCCGGAAATAGAAGAGAGCACCATGCTTGTAACATCCCGAAACGGCATTCCTGTTCATTCCACGTTCATGAAATCTTCTTTTTCTTACACCGATTATGCCCCGTACGATACCGAAGGAAACAGAGTTCGTGAAACAGGATTTTACGAATATGCCGTCACTGCCTATAACCGGTATGGTAAATCGGAGCCATTTGTAAAAGAGCTGTTCTTTCAATCTGATTTCACCAAGCTCCCCGCCGTCACCAATCTGAAAGGTGAAACCACGCCCGATGCAGTGAACCTCAGCTGGGATATTACTCCAAATGACTATGCATTCATTGTCGACATCGAGCGTGACGGGACTTGTGTGGCATCTCTGTATCGCAATACTTTTGACGCGACAGAAGTGCCGTCAGCCTATGCCGACGGTGAAGACAGCGGTTATTGGATACCGGATATGGATACTTCCGTCGCCCACGAATACAAAATCAGCACAAGGTATCTTGTAGACAGCTATACCAAACAGTCCACAACTCCCGCGACATTCATTTCACGGCCTTATTCGGGCATCGACAATATCTCTGACTCCGGTAATCTTGTCAGAGTGTCAACCGGCAACAATTGCATCTCAATTGAAAACGCCGACGGAGAAATTGTCGAAATTACCTCGCTGAACGGCTATAGAATTTTCAGCGGAATCATTGACAACAATGGCTTTTCAATAAATATCGCCCCGGGATTCTATCTCGTAACCGTTTCGGGCAAAACTGTCAAAGTGATTGTTAAATAAATCGGACTTCTCCCTAACACTCTCCACTACATGAAATTAAAAACTATTCTTTCAATATCGGCAGCGGCCATCCTGTCTCTTTGCAACCAAAGTCTCGCTACTGAAATATTGTGTCTCGGAAAAGGAGCTAAAACCGGTCTGTACCGTCTTGACATTGACTCCGGCAAGAAATCTCTGATAATAGAGATGGAGTCTTTCCGGAATGTAAGGACAGCAACCGGAGCAGGCGACAGATTTGTCACAGCTACCGATGACATTGTTTCCGTCTATGAGACCGACGGATACAAAATCGTGAGGGAAATACCCCTTGGCAACGAATGGGTACCGGTATCGCTATGTTCCAGCCATGACGGATTGGGTATCTACATGATTTTGAGAGACAAAAACGACACCTGCCACTTTGCGGCTTTAGATGCTGACAAAAATGGCATTGAAGTCTTATTTCCCCTTGCCGATTCGATAACCCCGGTCGCATTATCCGCGCTTTCATCCGACGAGCCGGTTGTCTTCACCGAAAACGGGGATGTCTATTTAATCGATACCGTCACAAAAGAATTTTTCGCCATAGGGAATATCGGTGACATTTCTCTGACATCGGCTTTTTATGACAGTGATTCCAAGTTGGTTTATTCAGTCGCACCATCATCTTATTATCCCAGTGCGATATACACCGTCAACGTCGATGACATTGACAAGGGAATCACAAAACAGCTTGATCCCGTCCCGGGAATAGAAGTTCTGGGTATTCTTGATGTTTTACCTGAAAAAGATTCAACTCCTATGCCCCCAACCGACTTAAAGGCATCGTTTGTGAAAGAATCTACGGTCGGAGAACTCAGTTTCACCCTTCCTGAGAAAGATTTGTCAGGCACGGTCTTGAACCGTATGCTTGATTATACTGTCTCCATTAACAACACCGTCTGTAAATCGGGCAAAGCCACGAGTGGAGAGGATGTTGTGACCGATCTGACAGTTCCGTCACCGGGATTATATACCATCAGCGTGAAATGTGAAAACTCATCCCCTGTTCGCCACACCCGTTATATCGGTCCGGGACAACTCGACGGTATTTCCAATCTGCATCTTTCCCATGACTACTCAACCTTGTCATTGTCATGGGACCCGGTTGAGCATGCTTGGTTTGACGGCTACATCGACCCCGACAGACTCACATACCGGGTTACCGACTTGACCGACAACACCATCGTCGCTGACCAACTTAAAGTAACCGCTTTCTCGACTCCGCTACACAACAATAGTGAAGACATCGTGACACATCAATATGCCGTGTCAGCATATTGCAACGGTGTTCAAGGCAAGACTACTCTGTCCAACAAAGCAGTTTCAGGCGTACTGAACGTTCCTTGCCGACTAAAATTCTCCGATGGATATGAGTATTTCCATACCCTGTATGACGAAAACGGTGACGGTACAAAATGGCTTATGGACGGTTCTTTAATCGGATATTTCAGCCGAGGAGACGAAGTGTGCGACGACTGGTTTATATCGGGAGGCATCAGCCTTGTAGCCGGACAGAAATACCATGTTTATCTCGGAACTTGGAAAAATAATTACGGAACAAACTACGGGAAAGACAATAATCCCGGATTCAAGGTAATGCTTGGAAAGCAGATGAACCCGTCGGCGATGAATATGGAACTGTTGCCCTATTCCCCGACCACACAAGCCATGCATCAGCCTTATCACATAGACCTGCAAGTCGAAGAATCGGGGATTTATCATCTCGGCATCAATTCCCCGGTTCCACAGACCATAGCCAACCTAATGTTTGAATGCATCGAAATTGTAGAGGATGACCCGTCGAGAGTACCCGAAAGAGTTGATTTCGATATCATGAGAATATGGCTCAGTCAGGAAAACCAGCATTTCCCCTCTGAATATATCGGAAGATCGCAAATGACCTACGAATATCCGCTGTCTGATGTTGAAGGCCGACCGATTGAAAACCTCACCTGTGTGGAAATGTCCGCACGAAACGACGAATGGGAGACAATACTCGGGGCTCCTGAACTCCTTGGCATTATTCCTCCTAAAACCTACTCGCTGGCATTTCGTAAAGACAATCCGCATAATGACATCAGGCTGCGTTTTCACAACCATTACGGTGTAGGACCTGAAAGCACGCTTTCCATAACGACTGTAACAGATATTTCCCAGTTGCCGGGTGTAACCGACCTTTGTGGAGTATCTGAGGCTGACGGAACGGTGCTGAGATGGACTCCACCATCCGACATTTACCATTACCGCATCTCCCTGTATGTCGATGGCAAAGGTCTGACTTATTACGATACCACTGACAACGGAGAGTACGGGATTGATCCGGGCGAATTCAAAGACATCTATACCGACCCGACGATAAGCCACTCATATCAGGCAAACGTTGACTATATAAATTTATACGATAATACTATAAAATCCAATCTTTTCATCTCCACCCCCTACTCGGCAATAAATGACACCGAGATAAAAATGTGTCACGTCACTGCTGAAAGCAGCGGTATCAGATTCAATGGCGGTTATGGACGAAACGCGTCAATCTGGTCTCTTGACGGCATAAAGCTGTTCAATGGCGAAATACCGGCTGAAAACCATCTGCTCAATATCGCCCCGGGAATATACATCGTCAAGATTGATGACAGCGTGATTAAAATCAGGGTGCCGTGATAAAAATTTGACGCGACTATATATAACGAAGGTGCCGGGAGTAAAACTTCCGGCACCTTCGTTATATAGTCTATTTTATTTCTCGCGCATGAAGACGTTGATGGGGGTGCCGTGGAAGTCCCAGTGCTCGCGAATCTTGTTTTCGAGATAGCGGCGGTAGGGCTCCTTGACCCACTGCGGGAGGTTGCAGAAGAAGATAAACGTGGGTATAGGCGAGCCTTTCAACATGGTGATATACTTGATTTTGATATATTTTCCCTTGTTGGCAGGCGGCGGGTAGGCGGCGATGTCTTCCTGCAGCACGGTGTTGAGCTGCGAGGTCGGGATGACACGCTCCCGGTTCTTATACACCTCGACAGAGGTCTCGATTACCTTGAAAATGCGCTGCTTGGTGAGTGCCGACGCGAATATAATCGGGAAGTCGGTGAAGGGGGCAAACCGCTCGCGGATGGCATTTTCATAGGTGCTGATTGCCGTTTGCGACTTGTCCTGAACGAGATCCCACTTGTTGACCACCACCACGAGTCCTTTCTTGTTGCGCTGGATGAGCGAGAAAATGGCCACGTCCTGTGCCTCGATGCCGCGGGTGGCGTCAATCATGAGGATGCACACGTCGCTGGCCTCGATGGCGCGTATGGAGCGGATTACCGAATAGTATTCAATATCCTCGTTCACTTTGTTTTTCTTGCGGATACCGGCTGTATCGACAAGGTAGAAGTCAAAGCCAAACTTGTTGTAGCGCGTATAGATGCTGTCGCGTGTCGTTCCTGCAATGTCAGTGACGATGTGACGGTCTTCGTCGATAAACGCATTAATCAGTGATGATTTTCCGGCGTTGGGACGGCCTACGATGCAGAACTTGGGGATGTTTTCCAAGTACTCGGCCTCCTCGTCATCTTTTTCAGGCAGTTTTCTGACCACTTCGTCAAGGAGATCGCCTGTGCCGTAACCGCTGACAGCCGATACTCCGTAGGGGTCACCGAGGCCCAGACTGTAAAACTCGGCGATATTGTAGATACTGTCACCTGCATCGACTTTATTGGCCACAAGGAGAACCGGTTTGGTTGACCGGCGCAAGATCTGCGCCACTTGGTCGTCAAGGTCAGTAACCCCGTTCATGGCATCGACCACGAAAAGGATTTCGTCGGCCTGCTCGATAGCAAGTTTCACCTGCTTGTTGATTTCCGATTCAAAGACGTCCTCGGAGTTCACTACCCAACCGCCGGTATCGACGATTGAAAATTCCTTGCCGTTCCAGTCGACTTTGCCATACTGGCGGTCACGGGTCGTACCCGCAGTATCATCGACAATCGCTGTGCGCGACTGGGTCAGGCGGTTAAACAGTGTCGACTTGCCCACGTTGGGGCGGCCGACTATAGCAATCATTTGTCCCATAATTCTCTGAGATTATGTTATTAAAGCAATACCGGCGCGAGGTAACGGGAGAGAAGGTAACCGCCACCGAGGAGCCAGATATAGAGGATGAAGGCAAGGATAAAAGGTTTGGGGCCTGCCTTTTTAAACTTGTCAATGCTTGTCTCGGCACCGAGCGCTACCATTGCCATCGTGAGAAGGAATGTATCAATATAATTGATCGCGTCTACAACGCCGGCAGGGAGAAGGTCGAGTGAATTGAACCCTATCACAACAAGGAACCCGACGGCAAACCACGGAATGGCCACCTTGCCTCCCTTGGCACCATCAGCGGCTCCTTTGCGGGCATTGGCGGCAACCCACCAGCCGAGGATGAGCAGCACGGGGACAAGAAGCATGACGCGAATCATCTTGACGATTATGGAGACATTGGAAATCTCTGTCCCCATAGCGTTACCCGCCCCGACGGCATGGGCGACCTCGTGAAGTGTCGACCCGGCATAAATACCCATCTCGTCAGGCGTCAGACCAAGAATTCCCGCGCGATAGGCTATCGGGTATATGAACATTGATATGGTTCCGAAAATAACAACTGTCGCCACAGCCACGGCTGTCTTGTAGGGTTTTGTCTGAATCGTCGACTCGGCGCCGAGCACGGCGGCGGCTCCGCATATTCCGCTGCCTATCGATGTCAGCAAGG
>CAMWRO010000143.1 GCA_947176615.1 uncultured Porphyromonadaceae bacterium | reverse complement strand
ATCTTTCAGTTAACTCGTTATTACACAGAGGGAGCATAGCTGTAGCTATGTGACCTCGATTCATGTCAAAATCCGACTCGCATAAACGGGCTTTGGATTCACATTTGTTTTTAAACAACCTCTAAAAATTCCGTTTCAGCCACACTCCCGCAGCCACCGTCGAGACGCCCGCGCCGACGGCCGGAACCCACCAAGGCAACATGAGCGCGGCGGTGGCGATTACAGCCGACCATGCCGTGACAACCGCGGCGAGAACCACAACGCCGCGCTGAAGCCACAATCCGTAACGACGGTACACAATCCCGACAATGACAGTATAGATCAGATACCAAAGCATGTAGGCCGCACCGAGTCCGGCAAGCCCCCAGAGCTTGTACCCGACAATGTTCAGAACGAGGCTGAACGCGCAACTGACACTCTCGGTAACGATATAGGTGCGCCCGTCTCCCTTGGCGAGTATCACAAACGCCATGCACCATGATATTCCCCGCCACACCGTCCCCGCCATAGCGAGAACCATAAACGGGACGGTCACAACAAAGTCGGGGGTGTACAGAATGGTGACAATCAAAGGCGCACAGGCTATGAACACGCTCACGAGCGGCAGCAATATCCACAACACAAGCGTCATCTCGTGTCCCACAAAGAGCGACAGCCGCTGACGCGATGCCACAACCGAGGCGAGCCGCGGATAATATTCCATCGAGATAGCGGCAAACACCATCCCGACATACCGGTTCACGACCGTAAACCCCGAGCGGTAATAACCGACCTCGGCATCTCCGGCGTTTATGTTGAGCCAAGCCGTAAAAATATAGCTGACAAGCTGCGTGATAAAATCACTCGCCACCATGAACGCCCCGAGAATTACAAAACCGCGCCCGATATTCCATGTCTCTACCGCCGTCATCGGCTGCCGGGACTCGACCCCGCGCACACGGTATATATAGGCAGCGACAGTCGTCACCACGCTATAGGCCACAACCGCCGGAACGACACTGTCGAGCCTCCACACATAAATCACAGGCACCGATACCACAAAACCGGCTACGACACCCCACAATGAAGCCTTGGCGAGCGCTTTCAACCTTTCAAGACCCTGCATGACAGCCATTTCACCGGCAGTGAGGCTCGCGAGGAACACCGACAGGGCAAGAACGGCGAAACACCATGTGTGCCCGTCATCACCAAATGTCTTACGGCTTAAAAACGGTGCTGCCACGAGCATCACCACCGCTCCAAGCAACCCGAAAACCCATCCGAGCCGTCGGACAGCCTTGACAATCGCGCCAAGCCGTGACGAATCACGGTTGGCCGATATATCGCGGACAGAACTGTTGCGCAGACCAAACTGCGTCAACGAGCTGACGAGCTCGATTGCCCCGTTGTAAATGGAAAACAACCCGACTCCGGCCGCGCCTATCCACACGGCAATCAGTTTTGTGCGCACAATTCCGCAAAGAATCGTCAGCATCTGCACGCCTCCGAAGATGCCCATTGCCTTCAGCACCATCCGTGACAGTTTGCCATGTCTCGTTTCCGTAATCATTCTGATGTTTTATAACGTGGTGACCACTGCGGGGTAACAACGGCAGCTGCATAGACGAGCCCGCACAGCATCTGCCACAGCACCGAGAAAAAACGTCCCTGACCGCTCCGAGACAGCCGCCATGCTTTCAACATGATTCTCGGCAGACATGTAAAAGGATAGGCGAGACCGATATACGCGCCAAATGCCCGTGCAACTCCCGGCATGACATGGCGGTTTCCGGTAGTCAACCCACTGTGACCGGTTATCGTAATGGGGAAAAAGCGGCAGTTCAACCCCATCTTCCGCGCCGCCAGCAGCAGAAGTTCCTCCTCGCCGGCGTGGAGATACCTCGCCCCGATGCCCATTTTCTCGTTGAACCGCAACTCTCCGGCCCGCGAATTGCGCCTGAGGGCCAGTTCAAAGGATGTCACATAATATCCTTTAGGCAATTTCTTGCCGAGGTCACACTCATGGTCGGGATAACATTTCTTATCTTCACCGTCATAACGGAACGTCGCGACCTCCAGTGACGGATTCTTTCTGAAGACATCAAGCACTGAAAGCAATTGTTCCGCAGTGTATCTGAGATCGTCATCGGCTATCAGCAGCACATCACCCGCAGCATTGTCAAGCGCATGGTTGCGGTTGCGGCTCAGGCCCGTGTCATGGCTTGTAATGACCCTGACATCGGGACGACGAAGATTCTGCGGAATCTCCCCCTCGGGCATCTGCCATGACACCAGATATGAAACATTCTCGACATGAGGCAGTCCCATAGCATCAACGCGCTCTATTCCGTCGCGTCCAAGCGTACATATCAGAACTTCGAGTGTCATCGGCCGGTTTCCTCCAATCTTTTTGTCCAAAAATCGACAAACCGGCGCGCTACCGTCACACAGTCGTTATGCCGCTCTACAAAACGGCGGCTCTGCTCCCCGCGCCACGCTATCAGCTCGGGATGCATCACAAAATTTTCTATCGCCTCAGTCAGCGCGTCCTCATCAGGAACGGCGTTGATAATGGGCCGGTTATCTTTCTCACCGATAAAATCGTAAAATTCAGGCTCAGCCCCCGACAACGTATTCAGGCCATATCCCATCGCAAGCAGCGCGTTGGTCGCAGGAGTGTAGCTGTAAACCTGATCCATGACGAGATGAGCCGATTTAAGCAAGCGCAGATACTCGTCATAGGGGCGGTTTTCCACAAGCGTCAGCTTGCATCGTCGGGGATGCCTGTCAACCACCCGCAACGCAGCTTTTTCAAGCAGATCGGTTCCCTTTACCTTGATGCGGTGGGCATGACGTCCTAAAAACAGGTTGACACAATCAACCGATTGCGGAATTGAAACTTGCTCCAACTTGTCAAGCTCAATCGGAATCCCGCCGTATGCGACCTTATAATCGGGCAAAACACGGCGCATGGCGACATCATATTCATATAGAACCGAGACCGCCCCGTCGATTTCCCGATAGGTGTACTCGCAATGTTCTTTCAATTCGCCGGTTGTCCAAGCGATAGCGGTATCAGGATGCTCGATGTCGTAGGGCGCACGATGGCCAAACAGTCGGAACTCGCTGTATTTCAACGGCGATTCAGGGTCGAGACAGGCATTGACATATGCCGTGTCGGTCCCGAGCGCGGTCAAGAAAACGCTGCGATTGTTATCTTTCAGCAAATCAAAGAAATAGCGATTGCGGTGAGGGCGCAATGACAGCCAGACGGGATTGGTTATCGAAACGACATCATAATCTTTGAGATCTTTCATTATCGAAAGCCTCATCCTGAGCCACAGAGCCAATCCGCCAAACTTATTTCTCCACCCGCGCTTGATGTCAATATCACGCTGAGTGTTCATCCACCCCGTCCCGTCGCTCACCACAGTGACTTCGTGGCCAAGGCGGCGCAGACCGGTGGCGAGGGCGCGATGGCAGTTGCTCGCGTCACCCATGAGAAGAATTTTCATCGGAGCGGATTCCATATTGCAAAGATAACTATTTTTTATCTCATAAACGTTTTATCCCCGATGGATATTATAAGAACCATCGGTCAAACTGACCAATTTCTCTCCTTTTTAGGCTGATTATTTTGTTAAAACCCGCAACTTTTTGTCGGTTAAAGGAGTTATATTTGCAGCCGGATTTCTAATCTGAATATATCTCACGTTTTAACATAATCAGCTATATGTTTTTGCGACGCTTAACAACCTACGTTTCAGTCTTGATGGCACTATCAGCCGTGGGGCAGACAGCCGATGCCGGCTTTTCCCCGCAGGATGTGGTGACTCTCGACTCCTGCCGTGCAATGGCGGTTGCCAACAATAAAAAGATGCTCATCCAGTCAGAGCAGGTCAAGAAGGCACGGTACCAGAAAGACGAGGCTTTTGCGGCCTATCTGCCTTCGATTGACTTTGCAGGCGGGTATATGTACAATTCCAAGGAGCTTTCGATTTTTGACTCTGACCAGCTGCTGCCGGTCAAAAACTTCGACCTGACCACACAGAGCTACCAGTTCAGCGTGGTCAAGAACCCGTTGACAGGAGAACCGATAAAAGGCCCTGACGGACAATATATCCCCGAGCAGGTGGCCCTAATCCCCAAAGAGGCGATGACCTATGACATACACAACGTGTTTTTCGGCGCGCTGACCCTGACACAGCCCATCTACATGGGTGGCAAAATCGTGGCGATGAACAAGATTACCAAGTATGCCGAAGAACTTGCCGGGGCGATGAAAAACAACGCCGCGCAAGACATCATATATGCCGTCGACGGTGCCTACTGGCTCGTGGTCTCGCTTAAAGCGAAAGAGGAACTCGCCGTCAGCTACGTCAATCTTCTCGACACGCTGCGCAACAACGTTCAGGCGATGATCAACGCCGGCGTGGCCACTCGCAGTGACCAGCTGACCGTGGAGGTGAAACTCAACTCGGCCCAAGTAGACCTGACCAAGGTTCAGAACGGCCTCGTACTGTCACGCATGGCTCTCGCCCAAGTGTGCGGCCTTCCTGTAAACACCGTCTTCACCCTTGCCGACGAGGATGCCGCCGACATCGCCGCCACCACGCCGGTAGCCAAGAGCTACGACATGAACGAGGTCTACTCGCGCCGACAAGACCTGCGCGCCCTCGAACTCGGGGTCAAAATCTACGGACAGAAAGAAAAAGTGGCCATGTCGTCGATGCTCCCCAACCTTGCGCTCGTGGGAGCCTACTCGTTCAGCAACCCCAACATGTATGACGGATTCAAGAAAAAGTTCTCCGGAGCGTTTTCGGTCGGCGCGATGCTGACCGTGCCGCTGTGGCACTGGGGAGGCAACTACAACAAGTATCGCGCCGCCAAGTCTGAGACTGTAATCGCGCGTCTTGAGCTCGAAGATGCCCGCGAGATGGTCAACCTTCAGGTGAGTCAGGCCGCCTTCAAGACACAGGAGGCTGTCAAGACCTACACCATGACCGAGACAAATCTTTCCAAAGCCGACGAAAACCTGCGTCAGGCAACCATAGGCTTCCGCGAGGGGGTGATGACCGTCGACAACGTGATGGAGGCACAGACCGCATGGCTCAAAGCCAACTCGGAAAACATCGACGCACGCATCGATGTCTATCTCTGTGACGTCTACCTCTCCAAGGTGCTCGGCACTCTTAACCCATACAATAATTAGGCTATCAGGCATTTAAACCCAACAAAAATCTTACCATCATGGCTGAAAATAATAACGACAACGCAGTAAAACGCGAAAACACCATCCTGATGACATCGCTCGGCATCTTGATGCTGGCATGTATCGTCTTGGCTATCATCGGATTCTGTTTCCTCAAGGAACCCGACGACATCATCGAGGGACAGGCCGACGCCACCTCCATCCGCATCTCGGGCAAGCTCCCGGGACGTGTCACCAAATTCTATGTCAGCGAAGGCGACATGGTAAAGGCCGGAGACACGCTCGTACATATCCACTCGTCGCTTGCCGAGGCCAAGCTAATGCAGGCCGAAGGGATGAAGACCGTGGCTGCCGCCACCGACCGCAAGGTAGACGCCGGCACACGCCGCCAGATTATCCAAGCGGCCCAAGACCTCGTGACACAGGCCGAGGCCGCGACAACGATAACCAAGAAGACCTACGACCGAATGCAGTCGCTTTATACACAAGGGGTGATTTCGGAACAGAAACGCGACGAGGCCAAGGCGGCCTATGACGCAGCCGTGGCAGCCGAGCGCGCTGCCCGCAGCCAGTTAAGCCTTGCCCGTGAAGGGGCACAGCGCGAGGACAAGGAGGCAGCAGCCGCGATGGTCAGTGTGGCCCAAGGGGGCATCGACGAGGTGCAGAGCCTTCTCGAAGACCAGTATCTCATCGCTCCGTGTGACGGACAGATTGACCAGATTTATCCCGAAGAGAGCGAGCTTGTATCACTCGGCGCCCCCATCATGTCACTGTTGAAAATCGACGACAAATGGGTGACATTCAACGTGCGCGAGGAATTGCTCAACGACATGCCGCTGGGTGGTGAAATCGAGGTTATGATTCCGGCCCTCGACAAGAAAAAGGTAAAAGCCAAGATTTATTATGTGCGCGACCTCGGCACCTACGCCACTTGGCGCGCCACCAAGTCGACCGGCCAATGGGACAGCCGGACATTTGAAGTCAAGGCTCATCCGGTCGAAAACATCCCCAAGCTGCGCCCCGGCATGACCGCCGTCTACTTCAAAAAACAGTAACCCGTCCAAATTTTAACCCCCAAACTTTTAAACAGACAAAATGATAGGTGCTTCATTAAGACGAGGAATAAAGACACTCGCAAGCCGCAAAATCTACATCGTCATGATGGTGATTGTGCCGCTTGTGTCAGCTTTCTTTTTCCTTAACCTGATGAACGAGGGACTGCCGCTCAAAGTGCCCTCGGGAATGGTTGACCTTGACCGCTCGTCGATGTCCCGCAGCGTCGCGCGAAACCTCCGCGCCACCGAGCTTATTGAAATCAGCGGGGAATATGAGAATTTCAACGACGCTCTCGACAAAGTGCGCGGAGGCGAGATTTTCGGATTCTTCTACATCCCGCGCGATTTTCAGAAAGACGCCCTCGCGGGCCGCACCCCCACGCTCTCCTATTATTCCAACATGACAGTCTTTGTCCCCGGCACACTCTCGTTCAAGGGATTCAAGACCATCGCCGTCACCACGATGGGCGGCGTGGTAAAGACAACGCTCGTCAGCGCGGGAATAGGCGATGACACCGCGGGCAGCCTCCTGCAGCCTGTCGTGGTTCAGGACCACCCGATGGGAAACCCGTGGACCAACTACTCGATTTATCTCAGCAACTCGTTCATTCCCTGCACCCTCGCGCTGCTCGTGATGCTCGTCACGGCCTTTTCCATCTGCCATGAAATCAAGACAGGCAGCTCGGTTCAATGGATAGCCACGGCGGGCGGCCGCATGTGGGTAGCCCTACTCGGGAAACTGCTACCGCAGACTGTGGTTTTCTCAATTGTCGGTATTGCGATGCAGGCATTACTCTACGGTTTCCTCCACTTCCCGCTCAACAACCACCCGATGCATATCATCACAGCCATGATATTGCTCGTGATAGCCTGTCAGGCATTTGCTGTCGGTGTGTGTGAGATTGTCCCCAACCTGCGCCTCTCGCTGTCGATATGCTCCCTGACGGGCATCCTCAGTTTCTCGATTGCCGCGTTCTCGTTTCCGGTACCGCAGATGTATGGCGCGGTGGGCATTTTCAGCTACATCGTTCCCATCCGATATTACTTCCTCATCTATATCGATCAGGCACTCAACGGCATCCCCATCTACTTCTCGCGCTACTACTATGCAGCGCTACTCGGGTTCCTGCTGTTGCCGGCAGTAGGGTTAAACCGCCTGAAACGCCATGCACTGAATCCGGTATATGTTCCCTAAGAGGGTGTTTCATAACAAATGTTGAATCCAAAGCCCGTTTTCACGAGTCGGATTCAGGGCAAAAGGCGACCGTGAAAACGGGTGCGACAAAAGCATTTATATTAA
>CAMWRO010000142.1 GCA_947176615.1 uncultured Porphyromonadaceae bacterium | reverse complement strand
GAAAGTAGAGGCTTAATGTGGCGCAATAGCAATCTGACAAGATTGCATCCTTGAATAGCCGTAGGTTGCGCAAGCGCAACCTACGGTAGATTAACGAATTAAAAATAAAATCTGTAAAGATTTTTCTCACAATGCGACGTGATTGAAAAATCTTTACAGATTTTATTTATTGGATGACATGTTTCCGTGGGTTGCGGTTTTGCAACACCCTCACGATTGTTTTTATAACAGATACAGTATCCTGTCAGATAGTCTGCTCTATGTTCCAAGTGAAGGCGCGGAGGCCGAGCTTTGGGGTCTCGACATCCATCGCGTGCAGCTTGTCAAGGACAGTCGCCACGCGTGAATCCTCGACAATCGTGATGATGGCCGAGGCGAGCGACGGCCACGCGTGGGAGCCGTAATGAGGCTCGCCGTTGACACTTCCGCGACCGTTGACCTCGTTCCATGACGTGAACCCGCGACAGTTGCTCTTTTCAAGCATGTCGATGATGCGCTGATAATAGGCTTGGTCAAATGTTATCAATATTGCTTTCATAAATCTTAATCTTAAATTTATACTAACCGGCTACCTTGCGCAGTTGCTTGCGGGTGCGGCGCACACCGACGTAGGCAAACAAGCAGTACATCGCAGGGACAAACAGCAGCGTGAGGATAGTCGAGAAAGTCAGACCGCCGATTACCGCCGTACCCATCGGACGCCACATCTCGGCGCCCTGCCCCGTGCCCACCGCCATCGGCACCATGCCGAGGATAGTGGTCAGCGTGGTCATTACGACGGGACGCAGACGCGACTTGCCGCCGAGAACCACCGCCGTGCGTATCGACATGCCGCGCTCACGGTTGAGCGAAATATAGTCAATCAGCACGATACCGTTTTTCACCACGATACCGATAAGCATGATGGCACCGATCATCGACATGACATTGAGCGTGTGACCCGAGAGGTAAAGGATGATAAACACACCCGAGAACGCAAACAGCAGCGAGGTCATGATGATGCCGGGATAGGTGTAGCTCTCAAACTGTGCCGCCATCACGATGTAGACAAGTATGATAATCAGCACTGCAAGGGTCAGCAGGTCACCAAACGAATCTTGCTGGTCCTCATAGCTGCCGGCAAGGTCGATGTTGATCCCGGCAGGGATGTCCATTTTGTCAATCTGGGCCTGCGATGCCGCCACAACGTCGCTCATCGGGACTCCCGACACGACAGTCGACACGGTGATGATGCGCTCGCGGTCTTTACGCTCGATGGTCGGGGGTGTGAACCGCTCGACCACGGTGCCGACATCCTTGACACGCACACCCTGTCCGGCCGAGTTGTAGAGAAGAATATCCTCGATGTCGGCTATCGACGTGCGGTGCTCGGGCGAATACATGACCTTGATGTCATATTCCTCGCCGTCCTCGCGGAAACGCGATGCGATGCTGCCGTTGATGCGGTTGCGCAGTGCGTTGGCCGCGGTCGAGAGGTTGAGCCCGTAGATAGCGAGTTTCTCGCGGTCAAAGTCGACCTGATATTCCGGCTGATAGTCGGAACGGGAGATATTCACGTCGGCCGTTCCCTTGATGCCTTCGAGAATGCGCTTGAGGTTCTGTGCCACCGAGTCGGTCTCGTTGAAGTCATAGCCATAGATTTCATAGTCGATGGTTGCCTGACCGCTCATGGAGCCGCCGCGCATACCGCCCACGTTGACCTGTGCCTTCTTGTACTCGGGATAACGCTTTAGGTCCTCGCGCATCAGCGACGCAATCTCGGTGATGCCACGGTCGCGGTCGCCGGGGTCGGTCAGTCGGATGTTCATCGACACGATATGGGAGCCGTTGTCGCTGAGCGAGGCAAATGTATTGTCGCTCGATGCCTGACCGGTCGTGTAGTTCAGCACCATGATTTCGGGGTACTTCTCGCGCCACTCGCGGGCAAGACGCTCGGTCACCTCCTGCGCTATTTCCACGCGGGTTCCGATGGGGAGTTCGAGGTTGACACCGAGACGGGCGTCGTCGGCTGTCGGGAAGAACTCGGTTCCGACAAACTTGACAAGCACGAGCGACCCGAAGAAGATGGCCATGCAGACGATGAGCGTCGTTATTTTGTGGGACACCACCTTGGAAAGAAGCCATGCATACCCGTTGTCAAACGCATCAAGACCCTTGTTAATCGGAGTAAACAGCAGATTGTAAAGTTTGCCGTGCTTGTTGTTGAGACGCAGAAGCTGCGAGCAGAGCATCGGGGTGAGCGACAGCGCGCAGACGGTCGATATTATCATCATGATTGTGACCATCCATCCGAGCTGCTGGAAAAGCACGCCTGTCATGCCGGTTACAAGAGTCAGCGGGAAGAACACCGCGATAAGGGTCAGAGTCGACGCGATAACCGAGACGGCGACCTCGTTGGTGCCGTGGATAGCGGCCTGCTTGGGATCGGCGCCGCGCTCGATGTGGGTCGTGACATTTTCAAGCACCACGATAGCGTCGTCGACCACCATACCGATTGATATCGAAAGTGCCGACAGCGACACGATGTTAAGCGTGTTGCCCGTCATCGCGAGGTAGATAAACGAGGCGATGAGCGAGATTGGTATTGTGATGACAATGATTACCGTGGCTCGCCAGCGTCCGAGGAACCCGAACACAACGATTACCACAAACAGCAGCGCGTAAAGCACTGTCTCGACAAGCGAGGCTATAGTGTTGCGGATATTGTCGGATGTATCGACGATAATGCCGAGTTTCACGTCGGACGGCAGACGTTTCTGCAACGACGGGAGCATCTTCAACACTTTCTCAGAGATTTCGACCGAGTTGGCACCCGACTGTTTCTGAATCACAATCATAGCTCCCTGCCGTCCGTCGTTATAGGTCTGCTGGGCACGTTCTTCAAGCGAGTCGTCGATGCGTGCCACGTCGCGCAGATAGATATTGCGCCCGTTCTGCGACCCGACGACGATATTGGCCATCTGGTCGGCCGCCGAGAACTCTCCCTGCACGCGCAGCGAGTAGGTATCGGAACCGATGTCAAACGATCCGCCGGGTATATTGCGGTTCTCGGCACCGATTATAGCCGAGATTCCTTCCACACTGAGATTGTAAGCCTCAAGGCGTTTCGGGTCGAGATAGATGTGAATTTCGCGTTTGGGCGCACCCGAGATTGACACCGACCCGACACCGCTGATGCGGGCCAACGGGTTGGCCACGGCATCGTCAAGAATCTTGTAAAGTCCCGGCATCGACTCGTCGGCCTCGACCGAGAGCATTACGATGGGAATCATATCGGTCGAGAACTTGAAGATAATCGGGGTCTCGGCATCGTCGGGGAGCGAACTCTTTACCATGTCGAGCTTGTCGCGCACGTCATTGGTCAGCACGTCGATATCCTTGCCATACTCAAATTCAAGCGTTATCACCGAAATATTTTCACGCGACTTGGAGGTGATGTGTTTCAAGTCGTTGACCGCGTTGAGCGTGTTTTCAAGCGGACGCGTTACATTCTGCTCTATATCCTGCGCACTGGCACCCTGATAGGTCGTCATGACCATGATGGTGTTAGTGTCAATGTCGGGATAGAGGTCAATCGGCAGTTTTGACAGCGAGAAAAGACCCATGATGACCACCGCCACAAAACACAACGTGGTCATAATCGGCCGCTTTACCGCACTTCCGTATAAACTCATAATTCAAATAAGAAATAAAATTATTTGTCTTTTATCTGTACTTTGCTTCCGTCGGTCAGGCGGGTTTGGCCGCTGGTGACAACGTCGGAGTTGTCGGGCACACCCGAGATTACCTCGTAGGCATTGTCGAGACGCTGACCCAGTTCCACCTTGTTATAAGAGACTGTCTGTGTCTCGGGGTGATAAACGAAGACATAACGGTTACCCGAGCCGGTCTGCTTGACAACGGCACGGTCGGGAACCACCACGCGCATCTCATGTCCGAAATTCATGGTAACGCGGGCAAACATGCCCGGCAGAATGCGGTCACCCGGATTGTCAATGGTGATTTCGACTGTAAATGTGCGGGTACTGGCATCCACCGTCGGGTGAATCAGATAGACGCTGCCTGTGAATTCTTCGTCGCCGTATGTGTCAAACTTGATATTGACCTTCATCCCTTTGTGGACACGGGTATAATCGCTTTCCGACACGTTGACGATGACCTTGACCGGCTGCACCTGCTCGATTGTCAGGATGGGGAGCTGTCCCGGCAGGTCGCCCGGGTCATAGTTGCGGGCGGTAACGACTCCCGAGATGGGCGAGACAAGCACCGTGTTCTCGACCATGTTCTGATACTGTCGACGCGCAGCGTCAAGCTCGGTTTTCAACTGCTCTACCGACTGCTGCGTGCCTCCGCCGATTTCAAAGAGTTTCAACGCGCGCTGGTATTCACGCTCGGTATTGTCAAGACGCACCTTCAACTGGTCGATGGTCACATCGTCGAGGACCACCACCTTCTGCCCCTTGTTGACGTGAGAACCCACGTCGACAAGTATTTCCTTGATACGGTTTGCCGTCGATGTGGTGATATTGTTGGTTTTGAATGCCTCCACTGTGGCGGTATAGCTGCCCACCTGTGCCACATCCTGCTGATGCACTTTGAGCACGTCGACTATAGGGAGTTCCTCGACTGCATCAGTGGCTGTCGCCGCCTCTTTTTCTTTGCCTCCGCACGATGCGAGCATCGCAAGCACAGCCGCACCGGCAAGAATCGATAATGACTTGAATTTATACATGATATATATGACTGATTTCTATTTCTAAACCTTAAACCATTAAACCCCCAAATCACCTCGCCGGCATCGAAGCCGAGACATCGTGACTGCCGAGCAGATATTCAAGCTCGCTGTTGGCCACAAGGTAATTGTAAATAGCCTGATAATAGGCCAGACGGGCCTGTGTCAGTGCCAGCTCGCCGTCGCGGAGCTGCAGATAGGTTGCCGCGCCGATTTCAAAACTCTGCTTGACGATGTCATGGGCCACTTCGGCCTGCTTGACACTCTCGCTGCATGATGCTATCTGCTTGACATTGGTGTTGATATTGTCGATTGACACATCCACCTGCATCCGCAGGGCGCGCTCAAGATTTTCGCGCTGGAATGCCATTTCGTTGACCTGAACCTGTGCCTGCTTTACCTTATAATACCGCTGACCGCCTTCAAAGAGGGGGAACGACAGCGTCACCCCTACCATTGAGTAGGGATTCCACCTCAGGTTGTTAAACGGCGTGCCGTTGTTCATCGAAGTCCAGTTATAGGATGCCGTCAGCGCGAGTGTGGGATACCATGATGCCTTCTGAACGGCAAGCGCGTCATTGAGCGAGCGGGTCTGCAGGTCGAGCATCTTCAGGTCAGTGTTGCCCGAGATGTCGCGCGACAGTCCGAGTGCCTGTTCATACATCGTCGACTCATAACGGCTCAGTGTCACATCGGGTTTCACCGGAATCATCGCGTCCATCCCCATCAGCACGAGCAGCTGCAACCGTGCCTGTTTTATAGAGATTTCGGCCTGTGACAGCTCCGGCTCTATATTCTTGACTGCCACCTCGGTGCGCAACACGTCATATTTAGTCGCCGCGCCGAGTTCAAACTGGCGCGCATACAGGTCGGCCGTAAACCGGGCCATGTCATAACTCTCCTGTATCACGTCGCGCGAGTCCATCGCAAGCAGGAGGGTATAATAGGCGTTCTTGACCTGATTGACAAGCGACAGGCGCGAGGCGCGGGCGCTTTCGATGTTCTGAAGAATCTGCGTGTCGCTGAGTTTCAGCGATTTCCACAACTGGGGAGCGATAAGGGGCATCGAGGCGTTGAACCCGACCTGATAACTGTTGTCAAGACCCACCTTGATTCCGTTGCCGCTACCGCCGCGTGACATCGGCGAATCCTCGGCCGGAGCATCTTCATCCCCTTCCGAGTCACCGCCGCCCATACCGCCAAAACCATCCATGTTCATGTACATGGTCTGCTTGGCCAGTGTGCGACTGTAGCTTCCTCCAAAACTTATTGTCGGAAACAATTGCCCCAGCACCTCTTTCTTGGAATAATCAGTGCGGGTGATTTCCATATCGGCAACCTTGATTGTCGGGTTGTCGCTGAGTGCTATCTCGATACATCGGTCAAGAGACAGCACAAGGGTATCGGATTGCTCGACTGCATAACCGTCGGTCGGGAGAGTCATAGCCGCAAACGCAATCATCGAGGCTACAATCCGGGAATCATAAAATCTCATTTATAACTGTATAATAAGTGATTGGTTTGAAATATCTTTTACAAAGATAGGCCATTAGGACATTATGACCAATAGAAACATAAAAAAGTGGCAAAAAAGACTACATTCAGTCATCTTTTTGCCACTTTATGATTATTTTAAGGAATATTTAGAGGCAATTCGGACCACTTCGATTATTTCACCACATGGTACCCCGCTTTTTCGAGCGCGTCGTGAAGCTGAGAGATGTGCTCGTGGTTGCGCGTCTCGATTTCGATGCGCAGCAGGCACCCGTTGATTGACGCGCGGTCGGTGTTGCGCTCGTGAACCACCGAGATGATGTTGGCCCCGTTTTCACCAAGCACGGCACACACTCCCGAGAGCTGTCCCGGCTTGTCGTTAAGGTCGAGCGTCAGGGTGCAGTTGCGACCGCTCTTTACAAGACCGCGGGTGATGACGCGGTTCAGGCTCGTTACGTCGATATTGCCGCCCGACACGATGCACACCGTTTTCTTTCCCTTGACAGGCACTTTGTTGAACATCGCTGCTGCCACCGACACCGCTCCGGCTCCTTCAGCCACCAATTTCTGCTGCTCGATGAGCGCGAGAATCGCAGCCGCAATCTCGTCTTCGCTGACTGTCACAATCTCGTCAACATACTTGCTGCAATAATCAAACGTGTTTTCACCCGGTTCCTTCACCGCTATGCCGTCGGCAATCGTGGCCACATTGTCAAGATGCTCGCGGTGTCCCTCTTTCAGCGACTCCACCATCGACGGCGCGCCGGCTGCCTGTACGCCGTAGACCTTGACATCGGGTTTCAGCGACTTTATCGCAAAACCGATACCCGAAATCAGTCCGCCGCCGCCGACAGGCACGATAATCGCCTCAACATCGGGCATTTCCTCAAGTATTTCAAGAGCTATAGTTCCCTGTCCGGCAACCACAAGCGGGTCGTCAAACGGATGTATCATCGTGTAGCCGTGCTTGTCGCGCAGTTCCAGCGCTTTCTGATAGGCATCGTCATACACACCCGGGACAAGGCACACCTCGGCCCCGAGACGTTTTGTCGCCTCAATCTTGGAGATAGGCGCACCGGCGGGCAGACATATAAGCGACTTGATACCGTTGGCCGTCGCCGCGAGGGCCACGCCCTGCGCATGATTTCCCGCCGAACAGGCGATAACCCCCTTGGCCTTCTCCTCGGGAGTCAGCTGCGATATTTTATAGTAGGCCCCGCGCAGCTTGAACGCGCCGGTATGCTGGAGGTTTTCCGGTTTGAGATACACCTCGGCATCGGGGTTCAGTTTCGTTACACCGATCAGGCGCGGATGACGCGCCACATCTTTCAGCACCTGCGCTGCACGGTACACTTCAGATATTTCAAGTTTCTGTGACATGGTAAAACATTTTAACAC
>CAMWRO010000141.1 GCA_947176615.1 uncultured Porphyromonadaceae bacterium | reverse complement strand
CGCACGAGATGCGGTGGGGACGGTAATCCACGTTTCCTCTTATTTGCATCGCGGGGATATTGATGGTCTTGGCCAGGGGGGGGGGGAGTATCTTTTTTATCGAGTTTAGCGACGCAAATTCGCCCGCCAATGTCACATTCCCCTCCATCCGGTTGAAATCCATGGGATTGTCAATAACTCCGTCGCCGTTGACGCGCAACAGGCCGGGGACTTGGAGCAGGAGCCGGCTGACATCGATACTTCCGGCTGTTCCGGCAATGTCGGTTTTCAGTATGGCCTCTTTGGCGGTGGGGATGACGGCAAGCATGGGAGCTACGGCCGGCATGGCGTCTTTTACTTCGCCGAGGTTGATGCGGGCGTCGGCTTTAAGAGAGAGGGGGAGGGTGGAGTCGGCGGTCAGGTCGCCCATGCCCATTTCGGCATCAAAATCAATAGTTGATTTGAGGGTTGAGATGGCCATGTCGGTTGCTCGCATGGAGAGTGAGTCCATAGCGAATGTCCCGGTCGCGTATAATTGCAGTCCGCAACGCTCGGTTCCGCTCAGGCGTTTGAGAGGGACGTTGATGGATGTGCCCCTGTTGTAAAATGAATCCACCTCAATAACGATGTCCTCGACCTCGATGTAGTTCATGTCCAGTCCCGGCATCGGGGTCACGCCTGCCGTGGCATAGGTTCCCCGTCGCGCGGTCAGGCGTAGTTCATCGGCTGTTATGGACCACATCTGGGAAGGGGCAGTGGCGGTGGAATCAGTCTTGGCGGTCTCGGTGACAGGATGGCTTGCAAGATATTCGGCCGACGGGGTCAGATAGGTCGCCGAAACGCTGTCGATGCTGAGCGAGTGACCGTGGATGCGGCGGGTTGCCATGTCTATTGATGCGTCGCGCAGTCGCGCGGCGGGGATGTTGCAGCCGAGCGAGTCGATGGTCGGGAGCATCTCCATCGAGTAAGTGATATTGCGCAGCTCGATGTCACCGGCGGTAATATTCCACGGCGTTGATGCCGTTGTGTCAACCGGAGCCGAGGTCGAGTCCTCAAGCATGCGCAATGATACGCAGCCTCCGTCAATCAGGGCGCGGTCGAGGGCGATTGTCCCTTTTTTCAGGTTGAGGTCTGTGCCGTTGATGTCGGCCATGTCTATGCGGGCGCGCAACCACATTACCGAGTCGGCATTCCCCATCTGGTAAAACGCCTTGTCGAGCCGCGCTCCGTCGACTTCTATGTCTCCGTGTAGCAGCGGGCGCAATTTCACGGCGATGTCAAGATTGCCCGCGGTGAGCATCGTGTCGCCGCTTTCTTGGATGACCTGAACGTCGGCAGCCGAGACTTTCAGCGGAAACTTCAGCCTGAGATACCCCACCGAGATATTCATCCCCGTGGATTCATTGACTTTTTTTACTGCTATATCGCGCGCAAAGTCTTGAACAAACGGAATATAAAGGAGAACCGGGATAATCAGCACCAATCCGACAACCCCGACGAATGTCCATAATAATATTTTTAATATCTTATGTCTTGATGAATGGCTCACGGTTCAAAATAGTTTTAACGTTTCTATTTTAACCGTAAAGATACCGTTTTTGTTTTAACATAAGTGAATTTTGTCATAAAATAGTGGGTTATTCGCCGATAATTGTTGCGACGACGTGGCGCGCCCCTCCGTGATTGCGGAACTCACACAGGTAGACTCCCTGCCATGTCCCGAGGTTCAGCCGTCCCCCGGTAATCGGAATGGTCAATGACGCGCCGACGATTACCGACTTGGCGTGGGCTGGCATATCATCGGAGCCTTCAAACGTGTGAACATAATATGGGGCGTTTTCAGGAACCATGCGGTCGAAAATGGAATTAAGGTCATGGCGCACGTCGGGATCGGCATTTTCGTTCAGCGCGAGTGCTGCCGATGTGTGCTTGATGAGCAGGTTGAGGATTCCGGTGCGCGGCAAGCCGGGCAGCTGCCGCGTGATGTCGCCGGTGACAAGGTGGATACCGCGGGGATAGGGACGCAGGGTGATTTCGGTCTGTTCAATCATTTTGTGTCAGAATGTGCGCAGTTCCAATGCCGACTGATTACGGCATTGGAACTGCGGATGATGAGAATGTTTTTTAGATTATTTTTTGCTGTCAATGTCATTGAGAAGCGTCTTGACAGCGGTCTCAAGCTGGTCGTCGATGCCTTTTACGACACGGGCAGGGTCGTTGGTGACGAGGATGTCGGGCTCAAGCTGGGCGTTTTCGAGATAGGAGCCGTCGGGGAGCTTGTAGCCTACGACAGGTATGCCGAAGTACATCGAATTGTCCTGAAGGTCGACCCAGTTGACCGAGGTCATCGTGCCGGGGACGGGCGCGCCGACAAGTTTGCCGAGTTTACGGTGCTTGTAGACCCACGGTGTGCCGTGAGCGTTGCTGTAATTAGCCTCGCACTGGAGCATGATGCTCGGCTTGTTCCATCGGCGTGACGGCATGTCACATGACTCGACACCGCGCACCACCTGAGTGAAATATTTGTCGCCCGAGAACAGCACTTCGATGTCTTCGTGGAGACGGCCGCCGCCGTTCCAGCGGGTATCGATGACGATGCCCTCGCGGTCGTTGTACTTGCCGAGTACATCGGAGTATACCTCGCGGAAACTGTCGTCGCTCATTGACTCGATGTGGACATATCCAAGTCGTCCTCCCGAGAGCGAGTCAACGACATGGGCGTTATGTTTCACCCATCGGTCATAAAGCAGTACCGACATGCGTCCTGCGGTTACGGGCAATATTACTTCCTCGACTTTGTTGCCCGAGGGGAGCGTGAACCCTATGAGAGTTTTCTTGCCCGCAAGATTGTTGAATACAGCGCTTTCATCGCCTGTCGGGTCGATTTCAACGCCGTTGACAGAGGTGATTATTGCGCCGGGGACAAGCTGCGTTGTGGCGCGGTCAAACGGTCCTCCGGCCACAATCTCGGCCACTTTGAGTCCGTTGCCGTCAAAGCTCATGTCATAGAGAAGTCCCAGTTGGGCGGTGGGGTCGGCGCCCATGCGCGGACGGTATCCCGAGCCGGTGTGCGACACATTGAGCTCTCCGAGCAGCTCGCTGAGCATTTCGGAAAAGTCATAGTTGTTGTCGATGTGGGGGAGGAAACGGCGATAGGAGGCGGTCATGGCCGGCCAGTCGACACCGTGCATGTTCTTGTTGTAGAACCGCTGGGCCTCCTCGCGGGTCACGAAGTCAAACATGTACTCCCGCTCGGCTGCAGGGTCGAGTTTCATGCTGGCCGAGTAGCTGATCGGAGTGATTTTTTCGCTCGAAAGATTCATTTTTTTCATCGAGCTGCTCCCGAGCAGGAACAGGTTCTTCCCGTCGGCATCGGGTTGCATGGAAGCTCCGCGCATACCGAGTTTTTTGGCCAGTTCCACGTCTCCTGAACGCAGTTTGACACTCCAAAGGTCAAAACCGTCGTCTATACGAGCCATGAAGTAGAGCTTTTCTCCATCATCGGTCACATAAATGTCGCCGAGGCTGGACGAGAAGGGAGTCAGGCGCACGATGCGGTCGCTGATGCCGTCAAGCTCGACGTTGACAAGCGATTTTTCATTGCTGTCGTCAACCACGCTCTCTTTTTTCTTCCCTTTCTTTTTCTTGTCTTTTGAATCATCTTTTTCCGATGATTTTTCCTTTTTCTGAGACTTCTCAACCTCTTTGAGCAAGGCGTAGTCTTCCTCGTTGAGACGGAATTTGTCATAAGCCTCACGGTTGAGGAACACGAGCATGGCGTCGCTCATCGAGCCCCATGACGCATGGTTGCGCATACCGTATTTTTCCGATTCAAAAAGGATGGCGTTTCCGTTCATCACCCAGCGCGGGTTCATGTCAAAGTAACCGCTGTTGGTGATATTGGTAATCTTGCCTGTCGCTGCGTTGATGATGGCGATGTCGTAGTAGGGGTCATGCTTGCGGTCAACAATCTCGGCCACGAGCCACTTGCTGTCAGGCGACCATGAGAAATGGAAACCGCCGTCGCGCTGCGGATATGTCGAGCCGTCGGTAAGCTGTCGTTCTGTGCCTGAGTTGAGGTCGCGCACCATAATCTTGTTGCGGTCTTGGATATAGGCCATTTTGTTTCCGTCGGGAGAAATCACCGGGCGGAAACGCTCCACGCCGTCGACGGGGAAAACAGCTTCTTCCTTGATGATGGTGGCATTGGGGAAATTGGGGTCGTCCTTGCGGCTGATGGTAGCACGGTAGATGTTGTAGGCACCGTCGCGCTCGCTTGCATAGTAGAGCGTGCGGTT
Source organism: uncultured Porphyromonadaceae bacterium (assembly GCA_947176615.1). Classification (GTDB taxonomy): domain Bacteria; phylum Bacteroidota; class Bacteroidia; order Bacteroidales; family Muribaculaceae; genus Duncaniella. Next base: position 3,354 of record CAMWRO010000141.1, on the reverse strand, counting down.
GTCGGGACCCCACGTCACGTCTGACTCACCTGCGGCAGTGTGGGTAATCTGCTTGGTTGTCTTGTATTCGACCGAAGTCACGAATACCTCGCCACGCTTGATGAGGGCCACTTGGTTGCCGTCGGGAGACACGGCTACTTCGCTTGCGCCCGATGTCACGCTCAAGTCCTTGATGGGGTTTTCATTGTCGACTGTGATGTCGATGTTCACCTTGGCCGGACGCGAGCCGTCGCGCATGGTATATATCTCGCCGTCATAGGCAAATGCCATCGTGCCGTCGGCTCCTTGTGAAAGGAATCTGACAGGATGGGTCGTGAAATCGGTAACAGCTTTGACAGCCGAGGGATTGTCGATGGGGAACGAGAACACGTTGAACGACCCGCCGTCGCGCTCGCTCAGAAAGTAGACGGTTCTGCCATCGGCCGAGACAACCGGGTTGCGGTCTTCGCCTCCGCGGCGGGTTAGGTTGGTGTGCTTTCCGCTCGCGGCATCATATAGCCATAGGTCGCGGGTGACAGACGATGTGTGGTGTTTGCGCCACTCGTTCTCCATACCCTTCTGATCTTGATATACAAAATTCTCGGTGCCGGGGATGAAACTGATCATCTGTGCCGGGGTCGAAAGCAGCTGTGTGGAGCGTCCGCCCGAAACCGGCACTCGGTAAACCTCGGTCAGCCGCCGTGACGGGAACTGGACATTGGTCGGAACATCCTGAATCGCGGCAGAAAAAAGGACACTTTTCCCGTCGGGCGAAAAAGTTTCCGGGACTTCGTCGGTCGAGTTGGAGGTCAGTCGTTTTGCATCGCCGCCGTCGGCACTCATGATAAATATGTCGAGACTCCCCTCGCGGTCGCTTGCAAAGGCTATCGACTTTCCGTCGGGCGACCACACCGGGTTGGACTCATAGGAAGGACGGCTTGTCAGTCTAGTGGCCGTGCCGCCTGATACGGGTACCTTGTATATGTCCCCGCGATAAGTGAATGCGATTTCCTTGCCGTCGGGCGAGATTTTAACGTCGCGTAGCCATAATGGAGTAACCGCACCCGCGCCCAATGAGGCGGAAGCAAGAATCGCACTGAGAAGGAGTTTTTTCATGCACTATGTTTTTACAAATAAAAAATATCGGATAATAAATGACATATAGACGTCACATTTTCTTGCGACACAGATAGTCGCTGAGCCACACACCGCCAAGAATCATCGCGCATCCGATATAGCCTATCACCGTCACCGCCTCGTGGAGGATTATAGCTGACAGAACAAGGGTTACAACCGGCTGGAAATAAAGATAATTGGAGGCTTTGATGGCTCCGAGCTGCCCTACAATCATTGCCCACAGCAGATAGCCTATCATCGAGGCAAATACGCCCAAGAACAGGATGTTGCCCCACACCTCGGGTTGCAGCAGCAATGACGGAGACGAAATTTCAGGCTCGATGGCGAGAAACGGCAGCGCCGTCAATACCCCGTAGAAGAAAGTCTTGCGGGTAATGTATAATGATGTATAGACAGCGTTGAGTTTTTTCAGCACAATCGAATAGACACTCCAGCTCACGGCGGCAAAAAGCGACAGCAGGTCGCCGAGAGGGTTGATTTCAAGCACAAAACTGCTATTGAAAATCACACAGGCCACCCCGATGAAAGCAATCAGCGACCCGTAGATGATTTCCTTGGGCGGACGCTCGTTTTTATAAAGAATGCCTATCAGAATCGCGGTCAGCAGAGGCGACATCGATGTTATCAGTGACACGTTGGTTACAAGCGTGTACTGCAATGCCGTGTTCTCGGCTATAAAGTAAATAGACCCGGCACACAGACCCATGAGAGCGAAAAGCATCTCGTCTTTGAGGGAATTGCTGCGGAACCGGTCATGGCACACACACAATATCATTATGTAGGCCAAAATGAAACGGTAGATGTAGATTTCAACCGGGTGCAACCCGTGGTCAAGCAATACTTTGGTTGAGATGAACGACGCACCCCAAGCGATAACCGTAATGACCGCTCCGAGGTGATAAAACAGATTGCTACGTTTTGCTGGTGTCCCGTGACTCATAAAAAATATGCTCTTATGTTTCTGAAGCAGCACCATTAAAAATTGTTCAGTGGTGCTAACCCGGCTACAAATTTAGTAAATATTTTATGAATATCATAAAACAAAATTTTGTGTGAGGATGTATTATATTTGTGACAAAAGTTGGTTGTAAATATTTTTATAGCTACATTTGCGGCGAGAATTAACAGATTAACTAAAATTTATAGAAAAAGATGAAACTGTTTAAGATTTTCGGGGCGGTCGCGTTATCGCTCTCATTGCTTTTTACAACGGGATGTTCTTCAATGACTAATACCGGCAAGGGCGCTCTGATCGGCGGCGGCGGCGGTGCCGGCGTAGGTGCCGGTCTCGGCGCATTGATTGGCGGTGGCAAGGGTGCCGGTATCGGTGCTGCAATCGGAGCAGCCGTAGGTGCAGGTGCCGGCGCGCTCATCGGAAAGAAGATGGACAAGCAAGAGGCTGAGCTTAAAGAACAACTCGCCCAGCAGGCGCAGGTTGAAAAGGTTACAGACCAGAACGGTCTTCAGGCCATCAAGGTTACGTTCAACGGCGGTATCCTGTTCCCCACCAACGGTACCACTCTCAGCGCAAATGCGAAAAAAGACCTCACCTCGTTTGCCAACTCTCTGATTAACAACCCGAACACCAATGTTCAGATTTACGGTTACACTGACAATACCGGCTCGATGAACGTCAACGAGCGAGTAGCCACCGGCCGTGCCGATGCCGTGCGCAACTATCTGCTCAACAGCGGTGTCAGCGGGACTCGTCTGAGTGCCGAAGGACTGCCCATGCAGGATTACGTCGCATCCAACGAAACAGCCGAAGGCCGTGCCCAGAATCGTCGCGTTGAAATCTACATCACAGCCAACGAGACAATGATTCAGCAAGCTCAGGACGGCACGTTGAAGTAATTATATACTAACCCCGATACGTTGAAATAGGCTGCCGGCTAAGCGGGCAGCCTATTTTTCATCTCTCCGCGCCATTCAAAGTCCCAACTCGGCAGACGAAAATTTAATGAGTGTTTTACTGTCGGATATGGCTGTTTACCGAGAATTGCCCACTCAATTAAAGAACCTCTCACATAATCAGGCGGGAATCTTGACTTAAATTTGGCTAAATCTCATACTTTTGTCACTGAAAAAAATTAACCGACCTATTGCACAACACAAAAAAAAGCCTTAACTTTGCACTCGGAAAATGAGTTGCGCAGTCACTTTTATAACTGACAACCACGCAACAGGTCCTATAGCTCAGTTGGTTAGAGCACCTGACTCATAATCAGGGAGTCCTTG
>CAMWRO010000140.1 GCA_947176615.1 uncultured Porphyromonadaceae bacterium | reverse complement strand
AGTAGGCTTCGAGGCAACCGGTGCGGCCGCAGCCACAGAGACGGCCGTTGTTTCTTTTGACAATCAGGTGGCCGAGCTCTCCGGCAAATCCGTCATGACCATAGACAAGCTGACCGTTGATGACGATACCGCTGCCCACGCCGGTTCCGAGGGTAATCATGATGAAATCCTTGAGACCTCGGGCCGCGCCATAGGTCATCTCACCGATTGCGGCAGCATTGGCATCGTTGGTGATAGCCACGGGAACGCCGAATTTGTCGCTGAGCATCTGGGCCATAGGCAGGGGGGTGGGCCACGGTATGTTGACCAGCTTTTCAATCATGCCGGTGTAATAGTTGGCATTGGGCGCGCCCACGCCGATACCGTGGATTTTGTCAACCGCGTCGTTGGCTTCGAGAAGTCGGGTTACTTCGGTATATAGTTCGTCAATGTAATCGTTGACATCGGGATGTTTCAGGGTTTTGATTGATGAACTTGCAATAACTGCGCCTCTGGCATCGACGATGCCGAAGACTGTGTTGGTACCGCCTATGTCGATACCGATTACATAAGGTTTGCTCATGATTTAATCGATTTAAAATAAGTAAGTAGATGTTCAAATTAAAACGATAATATAAATATATTTACAGTAGATGCCGAGGGTTATCTTGCATATCACCAGCTTGTCCTTTCGGGTCGTTTTGTCCTTGTCGTTCAGTCGCATAGCTCGCTATGCTCCTTCGCTCCGCAGCCAAAACGCCGCCGAAATGACCGCGCTTTTGATATGCATTTAATCCGAACATCTACTCAGGACTAATCTTACTGCAAAGATAATGCTTTTCTCTAATAATAAGTCACAATATATATAAAAAAGGTTTATAACGGCGCGGTTTTGCGGGATTTATTCGTAACTTTGTGAATTATGCGAAAATACATGAACCTTATAGTGCAGCATGTTTTCTCTCTGTTGCTGCCGGCTGTAATGTCGGCAGCACTGTCATCATGTGTTGAAAAAGGTGACGGCCCTGAGATTCCGAAGGTAAGCCGCACTGTCCTTGTCTACATGGTTGCCGACAACTCGCTGGGAGCGATGGGGTATGACCGCCTCGACATCGACGAGATGCTGGCAGCAGCCAAGGCCGGCGGACTGAACGGCGGCAATCTCCTCGTCTACCACAACCGGCGCGGCACCGCCACAGGTAATGTCCCGCTGTTGCTGAATATTACAAAAAACGGCATCGATACTCTTAAACGCTATTCCGACAACCCCGACGTTTTTTCTACCGACCCGGCGCGCATGCGCGAGGTCTGTGACGACATGCGTCGTTTTGCCTCAGCCGAAGATTACGGCCTCGTGTTGTGGAGCCACGGTGACGGATGGCTGGAACCGCGTGTCGACTCGTCACAGAGCGGCGTAAAACGTGCGTTTGGTCAGGACAGGGGGAAGACAATGACAGTCATTGACCTTGCCGGTGCGCTTGACGGGCAGGATTTCTCATGGATATACTTTGACTGCTGCCTGATGGGGACAGCCGAGGTTGTCTACGAGCTTAGAAACGTCACCGACCGGATTGTCGCCTCGGGGACAGAGCTGCCGCTCAACGGTATGCCCTATGACCGGAACGTGCCGCTGTTTTTCGCGGTTAACCCCGGCGGTGCCGACCTTGTCGGTGCCGCTCAGAACACGTTCCGGTGGTATGACGTGCTGACAGGCGACAAACGCACATGCGCCATCTCGGTCTACGATACTTCGGGATTTGACAGGCTCGCCGAGGCTACCCGCGAGGTTATGGCAGCGGGATTTGTCGATTTCGATGTGAACTACTGGAAAGTGCAGCCCTATGACCGCCCCTCGATTCCCGTCTGCACCCTTTATGACATGAAGGAATACATTTCCACGATGCTTGCCGCCGCAGCGATAGACGACGCGACACGGGGCACACTTCAGGCTCAATGGGAATCAGCATTTGACGAGTGTGTCATTTATGCAGCCTCGACCCCGGTATTGTTTGGCGACCTCCCGATGTCAACCTACTGTGGTCTCGGTTGTTTCATAATCATGCAACCCTCCGAAACCACTTATCGCGGATATAAAAACCAAAGCTGGTACCGCGACGTTGTATCAACAGCACCGGTTTTCAACAATTAACTCAACTTTCGCAATCTCAAGTTGAAATAATGGTTTGGGTACAACGAAGGTATTACCTTCACCCTTCACTTTTCACCTTTAAAATTTAGCATTTCATGTTTCAGACTACCGATCCCGCCGCAGTTCCCGCGGTTACATCCGACGAGGGTCTCAAAGCGTTGAAAACATTGTCGCTTGATGACCTGATTGACAAAGTTGCCCACAATATGGTACAGTTTGCCATCTCGCTCGCCATTGCCATATTTGTATTTTACGTCGGTAAATTTATCATAAGAAAGCTCTATAACCTCGTGGAGACGATAATGGTCAAGCGCAACATTGACAGGTCGCTGACCACCTTTATCCTCTCGCTGGTGCGCATAGTGCTTTATTTTATCCTCATCGTCACGGTTATCGGAATCCTCGGCATCGAGACAAGCTCGTTTCTCGCACTCTTTGCCTCGGCCGGTGTCGCTATCGGTATGGCTCTCAGCGGCACTTTGCAGAACTTTGCGGGCGGAGTCCTCATCCTGCTGCTCAAACCCTACCGCATCGGAGACTACATCGAGGCGCAGGGATATGCCGGAACCGTTACCGAGATTGAAATATTCAACACGATAATCTGCACAGCCGACAACAAGTCGATAATCATCCCCAACGGCGGACTTTCGACCGGCTCCATCAACAACTACTCCCGTCAGGCACTGCGCCGCGTCGACTGGACGATTTCGATTTCTTATGGCGACAATGTCGATGCCGCCCGCAAGGCCATTCTCGACATGCTTGCCCAAGACAGCCGCATCCTGACCGGCATGGACAACAATCCCGGCGCGACAATGGAGGAAAAAGAGGCTGCTGAGGCTGCTGAAAACGCTGCCGCTGTTCCCGCCGAAGTAAAACGTACTTTCTGGGACAAATTTTTCAAGCGCGACGCGGCCCACATCGCTGCTCGCGAGGCACGCAAGGCCGCCCGTCGCAACAACCGTCCCCGTCTGGTTCCCACACCTGTTGACCGCACCCCGGTTGTGAAACTCGCGTCGCTCGGGGCATCGAGCGTTGACCTGACAGTGCGCGCGTGGGTCGCCTCAGCCGACTATTGGGGCGTGTTCTTCGACTTCAACGAAAGATTCTACAACGAGCTCCCCGCAGCCGCAGGCATCTCCTTCCCTTTCCCGCAGATGGATGTGCATGTGACACACTCATAACCGCTGCGGGCAAAAGCCCGCAATGGTGAAGGGTGAAGATTTCCAGACCCGACATGTCTCTTTATTTAGAAAGAATCGTTAAATTTGCATTACTAATACTCAGTATATGAAGTTAATCGAACTAAATCTACAACGTATCTTTGACCTTTGCCGGAAACACAAGGTAAAAACCTTGGCCGTCTTTGGATCTATCCTTACAGATAAATTCAACGACCAAAGTGATGTGGACTTACTTGTGGATTTTGAACCGATAGACCATGCGAAATTTGATTATGTCAGCAATTACTTCGGACTGCGTGACGCATTAGAGCTGTTATTTAACCGCAAAGTTGACCTAATCGAAGAAAAAGGGCTCCGAAACAAATACTTCATTGCCAATGTAAACCGCACCAAACAGATGATTTATGGCTAAAGAAGAAGTTTTAACTTATCTACAAGATGTGCTGGATGCAATCGATGACATGCAAAGTTGCTTTATTGACTTTCCAAATAGATACGATTTATTTGAGAAAGACATAATGCGTAGATGCGTTGTCGAGCGTAAGGTAGAAATAATGGGAGAAGCCATTAATCGAATAAGAAAGATTGATTCAACCGTGGAAATACCCAATGCGCGAGCAATAATCGATACACGCAACAGAATTATACATGCCTACGACAATGTACAGCCTGATTTTCTTTGGAGCTTGGTAATACGGCATATTCCAGAATTGAAAAAAGACATTGAAAGAGTCATTGTCGAATATGAAGATTTATACAACTCCGAAAATAAAGATTGAAGGGTGAAAAGTGAAAAGTGAAGGGTGAAGATAATAGATTTTTGAAACAGAACTATTATCTTCACCCTTCACTTTTCACCTTTCACTGTTAATTCCTTTTCACTGTTAATTTCCTTTCATCAGAATCCTCCACTCTTTAGGGTAGAGGTTGTTGGCTCGATTGCCAAGGTTTTTGACAAAGCCGAGCGGAATATTATTATAGGCGACAAGGAGATGGCCTCGCGGGGTGTCGGATGGCAAGGATATTGCCTCGCAGCGCAAGTAGGCAAGCGCGGTGTCGCGGTCCAACTCCACGCGTGGGAATGCCGACGGCGATAGAGCCGTAGACATAGCGAGCGACTGGTCGGGAAGGATGTCGCGGCCTTTTGTTCGCCCGACGACTATACCGTGATGTATAACCGAAAGATTTTTCTCAACCGATTGCAGCAACGGGACCCAGCGTGACGGAAAAGCGTTGATGCGGCCGTCGGGACTAATGCTCCATTCCATTTCGGCCGCTCCCGAGATAAATTTTTTCACGTCGGCAGGGACAACAGCGGGTTTGCCACCCTTTGCAGGACGGGATTTAAACCTTTCGCGCCCCGATTCTCCCGGTTTTCTTACAACCGACACAAAAAGCCCCTCGCCTCGCAGGAGATGCGGCATAAATCGGTAACAATATGCAGCAGTACCGACTGCGGGCGCGATGCCCCATGCGGGGTCAATGCCGGGAACCTCGACGCTTTCACCTCCCAATTCGTCGATAATATAGCCGACCATTTCCTCATTTTCGTGACGGTTGAAAGTGCATGTGCTGTAAATCATTAACCCGCCCGGTTTCAAAGCGTCCCACAGATTGGCGACAATCTCGCGCTGCCGCGCCACGCATTGCCCGACAAGCGCGGGACTCCACTGCGCGACAGCCTCGGCATCCTTCCGCATCATCCCTTCGCCCGAACACGGGACGTCGGCCACGACGATGTCGGCCACGGGACCGAGTTGCGCGATAGAGGCCGTGTCGCCCCGGGTCACAATAGTTGCGGGATAACCCCATTTTATAAGGTTTTCGCGCAAGACCGAGGCGCGGGCGGGGACATACTCGTTGGCTATCATCAGCGACCCTTCGGGTAGCGAGTCGATTACCGCCGTTGTTTTACCGCCGGGGGCCGCGCAGGCGTCAATCACGACGAGCGGACCGACGGCGTCGGCAGTCAGCGCGGCCACGACATGACCGTGAAACATCGAGGATGCCTCCTGAACATAGTAGCGCCCCTGATGCAATGCCGGGTCAAGAGTAAAAACCGGCCGTTCCGACAGATATGTGCCTCGCCCCGCGCTCCACGGCACCGTGTCGGCGAGCGTGATTCCGGCATTTTTCTCACGGTTGAAACGAATCGATACTTCGGGAGCGCCACTATCCAACACTTCGGCCAATCCCGGGAAACAGTCAATCGTTTTGACAAATTCGGGGTTAAGCATAATCTCAGCCTCTCAATTTACGCCCCTCATAATCGGCAGCCTTTTCAACCCACATCTCGTTGAGCGGCGCGCCTTGGTTGGTCTTCGGGTCAAATCCCGCCATGACCGTCCGGCAGATGCTTTTTACCTCTCCGGTCGCCGAATTGACAAGCCGCTGTTCCAGTTTCACACTGCGGTCTCCGACCGAGGCAATGGCAGTCCACACCTCGACCGGCTCGTCAAAGAATGTAGCGGCGAAAAAGTCGATATTGACATTGACGATAACGAGCGACGCATTGTCGGCCGAAATAGGCCCACCCATGATTTCTTCAAAATACCTCGCTTTTCCGAGGTCAAACAGCGAGAGGTAAACAATGTTGTTCAAGTGTCCGAGAAAATCAATGTCGTTGATGCGGAGTTGCACCGGCAGGCGGTGACGGAATTCAAATGCGGCCTCGGGCACACGCGGATTATTATTCATTATATCTAATTAGTGAAATACTATATCGGTTATAACGTCGCTCCCGGCGGCTGAGTTTAAAGCCGACACAAGTGCGGCGCGGTTAAATGACAATTCGTTTTTAAGCGGCCCCGACGTGATGTGGACATGCAACACACCGTGGTCGACATACCGCTTGACAGTGTAGCGGTTTATACCCTGACCGACAACCTCGGGCCACAGTGCGCACACCCGGTGCTCGTCAAGGCGGTCGTTAAGCCCGTAACGGTCGAGCGCATCGGTAATTATGTCGCCTATCTGGCGCGGATAAGTGCGTTTCATGATTGATGCCGCGGGGTAAACACACCGTTTTCGACGCTCCACAGCCTGTAGTCTCCCCCGGTACGGGTCATTATCTCGTCAAGATGGGTGCGGTTGGTGTCGGTTATAAAAATCTGTCCGAAACTGTCGCCGGTGACCATTTCGACAATCCTCTCCACGCGAGAGGCGTCGAGTTTGTCAAATATATCGTCGAGCAACAGCAACGGGCGCAGGCCGGTGGCCTCGTGCAGAAACTCATACTGAGCCATGCGCAAGGCTATTGTAAAAGTCTTGCACTGCCCTTGGCTCCCGGTACGCCTCATCGGCATGCCGTCAAGATCCATCCCGATGTCGTCGCGGTGAATCCCGACCGACGTGTGGCGCACTATCTCGTCATGGCGGCGCGCGCCGTCAAGCAGTGTCGACAGCGATACGGCCGGGTCGGCAAGCGAACTTTCATATGTCAGCGTCACATGTTCCCCGTCGCTCCCGGCTATCGCCCCATAGTGACGGTCGAAAATCAGGGTCAGCCTGTCAATCCACTCCTTGCGCGTCCGGGCGATATAGGCCGCCGCCATCTCCATCGGAATCTCGACCGCATCATAGAGTGCCGGGTCGACACGCCCGTCGCGCAACAGCTTGTTGCGCTGTTCAAGCGCGTGGTTATAGCGGATAAGGTTGTCGAGGTATACCGCATCACCCTGACTGATAATGACATCCATCCACCGGCGGCGTTCCTCGCCGCTGCCGCGGATTAGGTCGATGTCCTGAGGCGCGACCATCACGAGCGGGAAGGCCCCGATGTGGCTGCTCAGGCGGGGATATTCCTTTCCCCGCCGTTTCAGGCTCTTGCGCCGTCCGGTTCCGAGCCCCATCAACAAATCTTCCTCGACCCCGCGCCGGGTATATTCCCCCTTGACAATGGAAAAATCCTCGCCGCGCATGATGAGCATCCGGTCAGGCACACCGCTGAAACTCTTGGTGAGACTCAGTGTGTAGACCGCATCGAGCAGATTGCTCTTGCCCATGCCGTTATTGCCCAAAAAACCGTTGATTTTGGACGAAAATTCCAGTTGGGCCGAGCCGATATTCTTGAAATTGGTCAATGAAAGCCGTTTCAGTTCCATAACACTGCAAAGTTACCAATAAATCGCGAGATTCCAATGCAGAAAATGACAACAGCGACCGCCCCGGATTCAATATGTTTGCCGCAGCATTGCGATTTATCGCGACAAATAAGTCAGACCTCTACTTTTGGTGAACTTGCGAGTTTAACCAAAATCATCGTTGTCAAGCAGAACGGCGCAGTCAGCACCGGCAGCGAAAGCGGTGCGAGAAGATAGGCCATAATATCT
>CAMWRO010000139.1 GCA_947176615.1 uncultured Porphyromonadaceae bacterium | reverse complement strand
GCCGCAGTGCCCCGGCCGGGGCACTGCGGCGATGAAAACCGCTTTGAACAATATGGAATCATCGGCCGTAGCCCGGCCTTGTTAAAAGTACTTGAAACGGTCGAGCGTGTCGCTCCGACCGATGCGTCAGTGCTCATAACCGGGGAAAACGGCACAGGCAAGGAACTTGTCGCCAAAGCGATTCACGACTTGTCGCGCCGCAGCTCCTCGCCGCTTGTAAAGGTGAATCTCGGCGGCATCTCGCAGTCGCTTTTCGAGAGCGAGATGTTTGGCCATGCCCGCGGGGCGTTTACCGGCGCGGCGGCTGACCGCAAGGGACGTTTTGAGATGGCCGACGGCGGCACGATTTTTCTTGACGAAATCGGCGACCTTGATTTCAGCTGTCAGGTGAAACTGCTCAGAGTGTTGCAGGAACACACCTTTGAAGTGCTTGGCGACAGCCGTCCGCGGCGTGTCGACATCCGCGTGGTCAGTGCGACCAATGCCGACCTCCCCGCGATGGTCCGCGAGAAACGTTTCCGCGAAGACCTCCTTTACCGCATAAATCTGATTACGCTCCATCTCCCGGCACTGCGTGAGCGTCGCGAGGACATTCCTCTGCTTGTCACGCATTTTGCCTCGCAGTCGGGACACGATGTCGAGTTTACCCCCGAGGCTATGGAGCTGCTGACGCGCTATCCCTATCCGGGAAACATCCGCGAGTTGCGCAATCTTGTCGAGCGCATCATTATCGTGTCGGGAAAGTCAGTCATTGGTCGCGATGATGTCGAGGCTGTTGCCGGAAAGGCCGGTTGCAGTGACGGCGAGGAGAGCGAGGTGGTAATGACCCTTGACGACATGGAACGACGCGCCATAACCGACGCTCTGCGCCGTTGCGACGGCAATCTCTCACGGGTAGCCGCACTGCTCGGAATCACCCGTCAGGCACTTTATCGTCGCATGGAAAAATATGGGATAACGCAATGAGGGCCACATGGGTATTCACGGCAGTAACGTTGCTGCTGATTGCGGGGGCGGTTGTCGCGCCGTTTTACGTCACGCCGCTGAAGGTGCTGCTTGTCACCGAGGGGTGCATCGTGGTGATACTGATTCTGATGAGCGTGCTGTACCGGTCGCTGATACGGCCCGTGTCGGCGCTGATTAACGGCGTTGACCTGTTGCGCGAGCAGGATTTCAGCAGCCGTCTTTCCAAGGTGGGGCAGTGGGATGCCGACAAGGTGGTCGCGCTGTTCAACGACTTGATGGCGCGCCTGAAAAAGGAGCGTTTGCGTGTCAGGGAGCAGAATCATTTCCTTGACTTGCTTATCGAGGCGTCCCCGATGGGAATCATAATCCTCGGGACCGACAACCGCGTGATGATGGCCAACAAGGCCGCCGTTGTCATCCTCAAGGAGGAGCAACTTCCCGGAAAAGCTCTCGGTGAGCTTGACACCGCCCTCGGGACCGAGCTTGCCACTCTTGAAAAAGGGGAGAAGAAGACCGTCAGGCTCAGTGACACGAAAATTTTCCGTCTCAGCCGCCTGTCGTTTATGGACCAAGGGTATCAGCGGCCCTTTTTCATGATTGAAAGTCTTACCGACGAGGTCATGCGCGCCGAAAAAGCGGCCTATGAGAAGGTTATCCGCGTTATTGCCCACGAGGTCAACAACTCGATGGCCGGAATTACCTCGATATTTGACCTGTTGAGCGATTATTTTGCCGACAACGAGCCAGACCTGAAGGCCGCGGTGGCAAGCTGCTCGGACCGCGCTATGGGATTGTCGCGGTTCATAACCTCCTATGCCAACGTCGTGCGCATTCCCGAGCCTGTTCTTTCGCGGGTCGACCTCGTCGGGCATGTCGAGTCGATATTGCCGTTCCTCCGTGACATGTGTGGCGAGACTGTAGGGATTGTCACCATGTTCCCCGACGTGCCGGTCAGTGTCGACATCGACACCACGCTGATGGAACAGGCTATAATAAATCTTGTCAAAAATTCGCTCGATAGCATCGGCTCCCGTCATGGAACGGTGACATTGCGCATTTCCGTTGACCCGCCCGTGCTTGAAATCATCGACGACGGGCCGGGCATTACTCCCGAAGCCGCGTCCAAGCTGTTCACCCCGTTCTTTTCCACCAAACCGACCGGGCAGGGCCTCGGCCTGATGTTTGTCGCCGAGATTCTGCGCCGTCACAAGTGTGGGTTCAACCTTTCAACCTCCCCCGTCGATTCGTTGACGCGGTTTACAATCAGATTCAAGTAAATGAGAATAAAGAAATTGAGCATATTTTTCCTTGCCATTGTTGCCGTGTCGTGTAACGACGATGTGTTTGTCGGCGATTTCGCTCCTGATAAGACCGAAGTGACAGTGGCGGGAGATGACGGCATTGTGACTGTCACCACCGGATCCTCGGCATGGGATGGTTTTGACCTGCAGACAGAGAGGAGCGATGTCTTTTTCTCGGTCGAGACTGATGATGACGACCGAGTCAAGTCGATAGAGTGCAGCACCGAGTGGATGGGTGTCCGAGCGACGCGTATGGCGGGCGACAGGATTGAGATAAAATCGCTCGGCAATTTTACCGGCAGGACATTCAATTTTACTCTCCGGTTCTATTCCGAGTGGGATTCACACGACGTAAAGGTGGAACTGACACCCGAATCAAAATCACGGATTATCAGTGTCGACTTTAATCTGCACGGTTATGAGTTTTACGGCTCTGAAAATGTAGACATCGAGACTGTCCGTGTCGCCAATAGCGGCGAGGAAAACATGAGATGGACCTACGACGCGCGTCCTCCGTTGGATATGTCGGTTGAGTTTGAAAGCTGGTGCCCTTATCTGTTTGACTGCATCGACTATGAGAATCAGATGGTGGAGATTCCCACGTTTTCCAACTATTTTTTGGGAATGAACGGGACGATGGTCAAATTTCAGCCGGGGATTCAGAATCTGTCTCTTGACAAGTGGCCCAACTCTCCATCGGCACTCATTGTCCCTCCCGGAATCGCAGCTGATGTCACCATCGGCTGCCACTATTCCGACATCGCGGCTGACTATACACTGATTTGCGAGAACCCTGTCACAGGCCGGGTGCGCGAAATATGGGGGAAGGCGCGGATGCGGCAACCCGAATTTATGACCGTAAACTATGTTGTTGTCACAAACGCACTGCACTTTTGAAAATATGCAGTAGGTTTGTGACTGGAATAAAAATTATCACATTAGTCAATGAAGAAAATATTGCTCTCCTTGGTTTTGTTATTGGCGGCTGTCGCTGCCGTGGGTGCCGACACTACGCGCTCGGCGGTGTCGGCTCTGAGCCTTGACCTGCGGCCCGGATATGTGTTCCCGACCAATAACTTTTTCCGTGGTGAAAACAGCAAGGCCACTCCCATCGAGGGGACAGGCTCGGCTCACCTCCAGTATTCTTTCCGCTTTTCCCGGGATTCAAAGTCGGGACGGCTCTATCCCCATGCCTATCAGGGTATCGGCTTGGCGTGGAATACTTTTTTTAACAATTCCGAGATGGGCACGCCTGTCGCAGTCTACGCGTTCCAAGGCTCGCGCATCGTCTCGCTGTCACCGCGGTTGTCGCTCGATTATGAATGGAACTTCGGTGCCTCATTCGGATGGAAAAAATATGATGACTACGACAATCCGTGGAATGTCGTGGTCGGGTCGCGCGCCAATGCCTATCTCAATTTCGGTCTTTTGCTGAACTACCGTCTTGACAAGAGATGGAATCTTGTGGCAGGTGTGGATGTGGCCCATTATTCCAACGGAAACACCTCGTTTCCCAACGCCGGGGTGAACACCATCGGGGCGCGCTTGGGTGCAGTTTACAACTTTGGCCGGCAACCGGAATTTTCGGGAGCCGGGGAATCGATTTCGCCCCACATTGTCTATGACTTGATTCTGTTTGGGTCGCTGCGAAAGAAAGGATTCTGGGATGAAACCGAAAGTTTTGTCGACGGCTCTTTTCACAGCGACGAGCGTTATCTCGTGCCGGGCCGGTTTGCCGTGGCCGGATTCAATTTCAACCCCATCTACCGGTTCAACAAGTATTTCGGAGCGGGTGTGTCGCTCGACGCAAAATATGATGAAAGTGCCAATATAGGCCGTTATCTTGTTCCCGGGACCTTGGGAGACAACCCGAAGTTTTACCGCCCCCCGCTTGACGAGCAGTTTGCCGTCGGCCTCTCGCTGCGAGGCGAGCTGACAATGCCGATATTCTCTATTAATATAGGTATAGGACACAATGTCTACTACAAGGGGTCAGACTGGAAGGGATGGTACCAGATTGTGGCGTTGAAGACCTTTGTCACCCGCAACCTGTTTCTCCATGTAGGCTATCAGTTGTCGGATTTCAAGGATCCATCCTACCTGATGCTCGGTGTCGGGTGGCGATTCAATGCTCGGTGATGCAATTATTTGGCCGAATCTTCGTTTATAACAATATGAACATGAAGATACGGTACACACTGATACACATATTGTTTTTGCTTGCTATGGCTGTGCCTGTGGCGGCTGTTGCCGCTCAGGTCAGGATTCATGGCAAGATTACCGACCAGAACAACGAGCCGGTTGAGTTTGTGACCGTGCGCATCGGCGGCACGGCAATCGGAACAAACTCGGGCCTCGAAGGGGAGTATTCCCTTGCATGTCCTGCGGCCGACACGATTACGGTGCATTTTTCATGCATCGGTTACCGCGACGAGAAACGCACGCTGATTGACGCGTCGGGTGACGTGACTGTCAACATGCGCATGATGCTCGACACCGAGGTTCTCAGTCAGGTCGAGATTACCGAGCTGAAAAAGCAGACCGGCTCGATTGCCACAATCGACACCGAGCAGTTGCGGGTGAGTCCCGATGTGTCGGGCGGCAGCTTCGAGTCGCTCATAACGATGCAGGCGGGTGTCACGTCGTCCAACGAGATGTCGTCGCAATACTCTGTGCGCGGCGGTTCATATGATGAAAACAGCGTCTACATCAACGGCATCGAAGTCTACCGCCCGTTGCTCATATCGTCGGGGCAGCAGGAGGGTCTCAGCATCATCAACCCTGACCTCGTCGGGTCCATCGGCTTTTCGACCGGCGGGTTTACCGCCGAGTATGGCGACAAGATGTCGAGTGTGCTCGACATCACCTACCGTCAGCCCGAGGCGCTCGAAGGGTCGCTGTCGCTGAGCCTCATGGGGGGCAGTTTTGCCCTCGGGCAGAGTTCCAAACGGTTTTCCCAACTCCACGGAGTGCGTTACAAGCGCAACGCGTCGCTGCTCAGCTCGATGGAGACAAAAGGGGAGTATGACCCCGAGTTTATCGACTATCAGACCAATATCGGCTTTCAGATTTCCAAAAAGCTGCGCGTGTCATTTCTCGGCAACATCGCGGTCAACAATTATAAGTTTACACCGGTCAACCGCACGACCAATTTCGGCACCTCGACCGATGCCAAGCAGTTTACCGTCTATTTCGACGGACATGAAAAAGACAAGTTTGAGACCTATTTCGGCGCGTTGTCGCTCGATTACCGTCCCGGCCGTGCCACGTCGCTGCAACTGCTCGCCTCGGGTTATCTGACCAACGAGCTTGTGGCCTATGACATCTCGGGCGAATACTGGCTCGATCAGGCAGGTACGGGCGACGTCGGTGGAGAACTTGGCGTGGGCCGATACCACGAGCATGCCCGCAACCGCTTGAAAGCGAGTGTGATTGCCCTTGCGCTGAAAGGGCAGACGGCGTTGAACAAATTTCACACGCTGACCTACGGCCTCTCTGTTCAAGGCGAGAAGATAATGGACCGCAGCCGCGAGTGGGAGCTTCGCGACTCAGCCGGATATTCTCTCCCGTCGACAGGCGAGGCTGTAAAGGTCATCTATAATATGTCGTCACGCCACGACCTCTCGTCAACGCGCATGTCGGCCTTTGTTCAGGATGCGTGGAAGATAAACACCGCGTCGGGGTTCCTGACCGTGAACGCCGGTGTCAGGATGAGCTATTGGACATTTAACAAAGAATTCCTTTTCAGTCCGCGTGTCAATGTCGGTTTCGTGCCCGAGCAGTCGCGCAACTGGGCCTTCCGCTTTGCCACCGGCCTCTACTACCAGTCACCGTTTTATAAGGAATACCGCCGTCCCGTTTCCGATGCCGACGGCAACACGACCATCATGCTCAACGACGGTATAAAGTCGCAGCGCAGTTTTCATCTGATAGGGGGCGCCGATTACACCTTCCGCGCCATGAACCGTCCTTTCAAGCTGTCGGGCGAGATATACTACAAGGCACTCGGAAACCTTGTGCCTTATGAAATAGACAACCTCAAGATTGTCTATACAGGCATGAACGCGTCGAGCGGTTATGCGATGGGCCTCGACATGAAACTGTTCGGGCAGTTTGTCCCCGGCTCCGACTCGTGGATCAGTTTCTCGCTGATGAAGACGAGTGAGAATCTCAACGGGGTAAAGGTTCCGCGCCCCACTGACCGGCGTTATAGTTTCGGCTTGTTCTTCACCGACTATTTTCCCAAGTTTCCAAAGCTGAAATTCTCGCTGCGAGGAATTTTTTCCGACGGTCTCCCCATGACCGCCCCGCGCAGCTCGCGTGACAAGATGTATTTCCGCACACCCCCCTACAAGCGTGTCGACGTGGGGCTTTCCTACGCATTGCTTTCTCCGATAAAGGAGGGTGAAAGCCGCGACGGCTTCCTGCGCCGTTTAAAGAGCATCTGGCTCGGAGTCGACGTGTTCAACCTCCTCGACATCTCCAATGTCAGCAGCTATTATTGGGTAACTGACGTGAACGACATTCAGTATGCCGTGCCCAACTATCTGACCCGCCGTCAGATCAACGTCAGGCTGTCAATCGACTTCTGATAATCCCATAATCTACCGATTTTCGGCTCGATTCTCGATATAAAAGCGCTTTTTCCACGACGTTTTGGGTGAAATGTGAAAAATTTTTGCCAACTTTGCACTTTGAAACGGGACACTGCTCTCCCGACCCCGTTATTTAGTAACTAAAATAAGGATAAACAGCCTGAAAGCATGGAGCTAACAGCCTCGCAACTTGCAGCACTCGTCCACGGGACTGTGGACGGTGACGGAGAAGTAAAAGTCAGCACATTTGCCAAGATAGAGGAAGGACATCCCGGTGCCCTGTCTTTTTTGGCAAACCCTAAATATACCCATTATATCTACGATACCCGCTCGTCAATTGTTCTTGTGCGCCGCGACTTTGTGGCCGAGCATCCGATAGCGGCCACATTGATTCGTGTCGATGACCCGTATGCCACCGTTGCCGAACTGTTGACAATGGTCGAGAAAATGGGCGCGGTCGAAAAGCGCGGCATCGAGCAACCCAGTTATGTAGCACCCGGTGTGGAGATCAGTGAAGATGTCTATGTCGGGGCTTTTGCATATATTGCCCCCGGTTGCAAAATCGGTCACGGGGTGAAAATATACCCTCAGGTCTATGTGGGTGACAACTGCGAGATAGGTGACGGCACCATCCTTTATCCCGGCGTGAAAATCTACAAGGAATGCCGTCTCGGCGAGAGGTGCATCATTCACTCGGGTGCGGTCATCGGCAGTGACGGTTTCGGTCTTGCCCCCAAGGACGGCAAGTATGAAAAAATTCCTCAGACAGGCAATGTCGTTATCGGC
>CAMWRO010000138.1 GCA_947176615.1 uncultured Porphyromonadaceae bacterium | reverse complement strand
AACATCGCTAATAGGGTGCGGCATCGCCGCCGATTGCGCGGTGTAGCCGCGCCTTTACGTTAGGCCCATGCAAGCGCGCCTTTAGGTGCGCGCAGCTTGGGTTTTCTACGTTTTCTGTCCCGAATCGGCTACAGAGTAGCCGGTCATTCCACGTCAAGACCGGCAGCTATGCCGCCGTAAAATCAGATATGCGCTATTGACCACACGCTGCCCGCACCTAAAGGCGCGGTTGCATGTGGCTAACGTTGACACGCGGCCATGCCGCGTTATCGGCGGCTCTGCCGCTGACGATAGACAGCGGCGTTAAGTTAGTGATATTGCGATTTATCGCGCCCCTACAATTCGTATGCACTATTGGGTCACGGCGCGACGCTACTACATAAAGGCCGCTTTTTTCAATCAAATGCGCGGTCCCAGTCTTTCCAGACAGGCTCGTAGCCGAGCGCGGAGATTTCGGCAGCGACTTCGAGGGGCGTGCGGTCGTCGGAGACTTCAAACTGCTCCAGAGCCTCGGGGGTCGAGACATATCCGCCCGGCTCGGTCTTGCTGCCGGCGCTCATCGAGGTCACACCGAGGCGCATCATGTTGGCGCGGAACGACGGTTTCTCACGGGTCGAATAGGAAATGTCGACATCGTGGTCAAAGATGCGGAACGCGAATGTCAGCTGAGCCAGCTCGCGGTCGCTCATGACGACGCTCGGCTGATAGCCACCCTCGGCGGGACACATGCGCGGGAAATTGATGCTGTACTTGGTCTTCCAGTAGTTGCGGCGCAGATAGCGCAGATGACGCGCCATCATTGTCACGTCGGTGCGCCAGTCTTCAAGGCCGATCAGGACACCCATGCCGATTTTGTGCAACCCGGCCTGCCCCATGCGGTCAAAGCCGTTGACACGCCACTCAAATATCGACTTCATGCCGCGGGGATGATACTTGCGGTAGTTTTTCTCGTTGTAGGTCTCCTGAAAACACACCACGCCGTTGAGTCCGCTTTCGGTCAGCCGCTTGTAGCTTTCGGCCTTCATCGGCATGACCTCAATCGTGAGGTTGGCGAAATAGGGACGCGCGACATGCAGCACTTTTTCAAGATAGTCGACTCCGTTGAGCGTCGGGAACTCGCCCGACACGATAAGGAGGTTTTCAAACGGCCCGAGGCGGCGTATAGCCTCACACTCGGCCTTGATCTGTTCCATCGTCAGCGTCACGCGCTGCAACGGGTTGTCGTGGTTGAACCCGCAATAGACACAGTGGTTGGTGCAGGCATTGGAGACATACATGGGGATGTACATCGAGATTGTTTTGCCGAAACGCTCAAGAGTGTATTTGCGCGACAGTTGAGCCATCTGCTCCAGATAGGGGGCGGCGGCAGGGGAAATCAGGGCCATGAAATCGTCGATGTCAAGATGTTCCTTGCTCAACGCAATCTCGACATCACGCGACGTCTTGGACATAACCTGCCTCGTCGTCTCGTCCCAGTCATATTTTTTAAGTTCGTCACTAAACATAAGCTGATTTTTTATCAGTGAAAGGTGAAGATAATGGATTTTTCGCCTCTCCGCTATTATCTTCACCTTTCACTTTTCACCCTTCACTAAAATTACTTCGCGCAGTCGTCAACGAGGGCCTGCGAGATACGCATGGCACAGAAATTGGGGCCGCACATTGTGCAGAAATGATCGTCGTCCTTGTGGCTCTCGACGTAGTACTGACGCGCACGGGCCGGGTCGAGCGAGAGATTGAACTGGTCTTTCCAGCGGAACTCGAAGCGCGCGCGGCTCATGGCATCGTCACGCACCTGTGCGCCGGGATGCCCCTTGGCCAAATCGGCGGCGTGGGCGGCAATCTTATAAGTGATTACACCGTTGCGCACATCCTCAAGATTGGGGAGCGCGAGGTGTTCCTTGGGAGTAACATAGCAAATCATCGCCGTGCCCATCCATGCAATCTGGGCCGCACCGATGGCCGAGGTGATGTGGTCATAGCCGGGAGCGATGTCGGTAGTCAGCGGGCCGAGGGTGTAGAACGGAGCTTCGTGACACTTGTCGAGCTGGCGTTCCATGTTTTCGGCAATCTTGTGCATCGGGACATGGCCGGGACCCTCGATGAGAACCTGCACGTTGTGTTTCCATGCGATTTCGGTCAGTTCGCCGAGCACGTCGAGTTCAAGGAACTGCGAGCGGTCGTTGGCATCATGTATCGAGCCGGGACGCAGGCCGTCGCCGAGCGATACGGCCACGTCATATCGGGCAAGGATTTCGCAGATTTCATCAAAGTGGGTATACAGGAAGTTTTCGCTGTCATGGATTACCGCCCAGCGGGTCATGATTGAGCCGCCGCGCGACACGATGCCGGTCAGGCGTTCCTGAACCATGTCGGCATGAGCGCGGAGCGCGCCCGCATGGATGGTGAAGTAGTCGACACCCTGCTCGGCCTGCTCGATGAGCGTGTCGCGGTAGATTTCCCACGTCAGGTCCTCGACCTTTCCGTTGACTTTTTCAAGAGCCTGATAAACCGGCACTGTTCCCACGGGAACGGGGCAGTTGCGGATAATCCACTCGCGGGTCTCGTGGATGTTGTCGCCGGTCGAGAGGTCCATCAGCGTGTCGCCGCCCCAGTAGCAGCTCCACACGGCTTTGCTGACCTCCTCCTCGATTCCCGACGAGAGTGCCGAGTTGCCGATGTTGGTATTCAGCTTGACGAGGAAGTTGCGGCCGATAATCATGGGTTCGGCCTCGGGGTGGTTGATATTGGCGGGCAGCACGGCGCGGCCGGCGGCTATCTCCTGACGCACAAACTCGGGAGTGATGTGGGTCTTGATTCCGAGAGCCTCGGCATTGCTGTTCTCGCGGATGGCTACATATTCCATCTCGGGGGTGATGACACCCTGACGGGCAAGCGCCATCTGGGTAATCTCGCGGCCCTCGACAGCGCGGCGCGGGGCATAGCGGCGGGCAAAACGGATTGAGTCGAGCGACTTGTCGGCCTCGCGCATACGTCCGTATTCCGATGTTATTTCGGGCAGCTGTTCAAGGTCGTCGCGACGCGAAATCCACGTTTCACGCAGACGGGGAAGACCCTCGTTGATGTCGACATTCACGGCAGGGTCAGTATACACACCGCTCGTGTCATAAACGTAGACCGGATCGTTCTGACGCACAAGGCGCTCGTCGTTTACGATTTTAACGGTCGGAGTAAGGTTGATTCGGCGCATGGCCACGCGCACGTCGGGGTGCATCGTTCCGTCAACATATACTTTCTCGGAACCGGGGTAGCTGTTAACGTCAATATTTTCGATTTTCATCCTGAATAAGCGATTTTATAATGTATTATAAGTCAAGAAAAGCAGTGAGGGGACTTGTGGCGACAGCCGAGCGCGACACCGAGCCGAGACCGGCGAGATAACCCTTGCGACCGGCCTCGACGGCGAGTTTGAACGCGACGGCCATCTCTACGGGATTTCCGGCCACCGCGATTGCAGTATTGACAAGCACGGCATCGGCACCCATCTCCATCGCGTCGGCGGCATGGGAGGGCGCACCGAGTCCGGCATCAATAACGACAGGCACACGGCTCTCGGCAATGATGATTTCGAGCAAGTCGCGGGTTTTGAGGCCCTTATTGGTGCCGATGGGCGCGCCGAGAGGCATCACGGCCGCCGTGCCGACTTCTTCGAGACGCTTGCACAGCACGGGATCGGCCTGAATATAGGGCAGCACATGGAAACCGTCACGGGCGAGGACCTCGGTAGCCTTCAGCGTCTCGATGGGATCGGGAAGCAGATATTTAGGGTCGGGGTGGATTTCGAGCTTTATAAAATCAGTGCCGAAACAGTCGCGGGCAAGACGTGCGGCAAGCACGGCCTCCTCGGCATTGCGCACACCCGAGGTGTTGGGGAGGAACTGCACATGGTCACGGTTGATGTGGCGCAGCATGTCATCTTCCTCCTCGTGGTCCATGTCTATGCGCTTCATGGCCACTGTAATCATTTCGGAACCGGAGGCAAGAATTGAATCAAGCATCAGCCGGTTGGACGAGAATTTTCCCGTGCCCACAAAAAGGCGCGATGTGAACTCGCGTCCGCCGATAGTCAGAATATCTTTCATTATTGTGAATTATGATAATTAATCGTTTCGTTGGTTATTTGACACCGAGACGTGTCAGAATCTCTGATGTGTAGGCAACCGGGTCGTCGGCATTGATAATTGACCCGCTCATGGCGAGGCCGTTTACCCCGGTAGCCATCAGCGGTTCCACATCTTCGAGCGTTATGCCCCCTATCGCCACAATGGGCAGGGTTATCCCCTCGCCGCGCACACGCGACACGATTTCTCGGTAGCCGTCAAGGCCGAGCACCGGCGAGAGTTTCGCCTTGGTGGTGGTGTAGCGGAACGGCCCGAGACCTATATAGTCCACGTCAAGGTTGCGCACGGCAATGATGTCATCGGCGGTATTGGCGGTCACACCGATGATTGCATGTGCGCCCATGACATCCCGCGCCTGAGCGGGGGGCATGTCATTTTTACCGAGGTGCACGCCGTGGACACCCATTTCAATGGCAAGCTCGACACGGTCGTCAAACACGAGGAAAGCCTCGGCTTCCTGACACATGGGTATTATTTCACGCGCTACTTCACGAAATTCCTCGTCGGTGGCATCCTTCATTCTGAGCTGAATCCAGCGACACCCTCCTTCAAGGGCCATCTGAACCTCCTCGGGAATCGAGTACTTGTCGCTCGGATGAGTAATAAACTGTAACATATAATCGTATAATCGTAGTTATTCAAATTCTTTCAATCGTGATATCAATTCTTCCTGCGAGGCTCCCCACGGGATACTGCCGAGCACGGCATATCCGGCAAATCCCATCCCGGCGACTTCCTTTATCCGTGCCGGAGTCACGCCGCCGAGGGCAATTAGATTATCGGCCTGAGCGACGCGTCCGAGTTCTTCGGGCGAAAACGCGGCGGTGTATCCCGCCTTTGACACGCTGTCAAATATGGGACTAAGCGTGACATACGTCATCTTCGCAGCCATCGACAGCGCTTCGTCAACCGAGTGGCACGACATGCTCAACGCGCCGCGATAAAGTGCCGGCGGAGCCGGACAGCGGCGGTTAAGGTGCAGGCCGCCGAGATTATAGTCGTTGACAAGGTCAAAATGGCCGTGGAGCACGATGCGATTGTGCAGCCTGAGCGGGACATCGTCAAGTATGCGGCGCACATCGGCAACCGACGCGCCGGGATGCCGCAGATGCACCCTGTCCCATCCGGCATCGAGAACCGTCGCTATATTCCGTGCCTCGACGCGGTCAATAATGTCGGGAGGCGTTATTGCGATACGGATCATCAGCCGCCGTAAAATGCCTTGATGACCACGATAGAATCACCTTGATTCAGAACAGCCTCGCCACGTTTTAGCGCGGGCACAACCGTGCCGTTAACGGCGGTCGCGATTCCGTCGGGCGAAATTTCCATTGCCGCGAGGGCATCACTGACTGTCGACCCGTCGGGCAGATTGACAAGCCGGTCATTAATCTTTACATCCATAGTGTTTCGGATTATAGTTTTTTAAATGTCTCGGGTTGAAAAAGTGATTTACGGGACCATGTCCTCGGCCCACCGTCACAAAGGCCCCGGCCTGAAGGGCACGGGTGATATAGAGCTTGCCGCGACGCACGGCATCCTCAAGTCCGCACCCGAGTGCGAGATAGGAGGCGATGGCCGATGACAGCGTGCAGCCGGTTCCGTGGGTGTTACGGGTTTCGACACAGTCGGCGGTCAGGGGCATCAGTTGGTCAGAGCCGTCAAGCGAGAGCCAGTCGGTCTTGACATCGGTGCGGTCGCTGTCGCCACCCTTGAGCAGCACGTTGCGGCACCCCATTTCCCGAAAACGCCGTGCCTGCGCCTCGGGGTCACTTTCGCCGGTCAGGCGTACCGCCTCCATGCGGTTGGGGGTAACAATCTCGGCCAAGGGGAGCAATTTTTCGACAATAATGTCAATCGCCTCGTCCTCAAGCAGCTGGGAACCCGAGGTCGAGACCATCACCGGGTCAACCACAAGGTTTCGGAGAGTGCCGCGCCGCGACATTTCGGTCAGACAGTCAATAACCGCCCGTGAGACTTCGGCATCACACAACATTCCGGTCTTTATGGCAAGAGGGGGAATGTCGGTCACGACCATTTCAATCTGATCGGTCACAATTTGAGGAAGTATCGGCTGAATCGAGCGCACTCCGGTAGTGTTCTGCGCAGTGATGGATGTTATGGCCGACATGGCATAACATCCGATAGCCGACATCGTTTTGATATCGGCCTGAATACCCGCGCCTCCCGATGAATCGGAACCGGCAATTGTCAATACAGGGAAATATTGTCGCATAATCAAATAACTCTTACATAAAACGCGACAAAAGGGGGCAAAGCGAAATGCTATAATAAACAGCAACAATCCCTTCGGCGGTACTAACCGCATCAGGTTCAGAGGGTATAAATCTCAGCGCAAGCCAATCAGGCATCCGCACCCCTTTGTCGCCACAAATATACGACTTTTATTTTACAGCGCAAAAAATATTTTCACAGCCACATCTGTCAGTTGGCATGGACATTGCGTGGATGGTAAAGCCATCCGCGATATTTGCTCCCCATGCTGCGCACGACACTGTGCCAGTAGGCATCCTCTGCCCCTTCGAGCAAGTTGAAATCAGCCGGAACTTCGGTCACGGCCCACACGTTTTTGAGAAGTTCCTCGTCAAGCTGCCGGGAATCCCAACCGCTGTAACCGACAAAGAAACGCACGAGTGCCGGGTCATAGTAAGTAGAATTTACAACATTAAGCATAGCGTCAATATCGCCCCCGATATAAATCCCCCCCGAAATCGGCTTGGCGCCGGGAATAATATCGCCCAACGAATGAATAAAATAAAGCCGGTCACACGACATGGGGCCACCGCAATAGACAGGTATGCGGCTGCTGTTTCTGACACCGGGCAAGAGGTCGGCAAGAGCATACCCCGTTAACTGATTCAACACAATCCCCATTGCGGGACCGGCAGGCTCATAATCGACAAGATATATCACCGAGTGGTTGAAATACTGCTCTCGCAGAAACGGCTCGGCGACAAGAAGCGATCCGGGACGCGGGGCGTTTCCTGAAATCTCAATGTTGAAAAGAAGCGATTCGAAATCAATCATGGCATATTATTCGGTTAAGTTGTCAATTGTGTATGGTAATACTATGTGGATATAACAAAAGTCTGT
The DNA here is from genome assembly GCA_947176615.1 of uncultured Porphyromonadaceae bacterium. Taxonomy (GTDB): domain Bacteria; phylum Bacteroidota; class Bacteroidia; order Bacteroidales; family Muribaculaceae; genus Duncaniella. The sequence goes on along the minus strand of CAMWRO010000138.1, from coordinate 406 downwards.
TTTGTCAAAACATTTCATATTTGGCCCACTAATTTAGCAATAAATCAACGAGAACCAGTGTTAAAAAACCATAAAACACGGAGCAAGCCATTCTCTGAATAACGTCAAGGTTGCGGGTGGTTTTAGGCGACTTATATTTTATTTTGTCAGCAATTTATTGTAAATTTGTGACCAAAAACGAGCAACATAGCCATGCAATCCATTGAACAGAAGATATTAACAAGCATATCCAAGTGCGGAAGGGGAAAGATTTTCTTTCCTCAAGATTTCGCCTCTTATGGGGCCCCGAATACCATCCATAAAGCTTTCGGGAGACTTGTCGCATCTGAAAAATTGCTCAGGGTAGCTCAAGGCATCTATTGTTATCCTAAAATAGACAAGGTTTTGGGATTGGGTGTGCTGTCTC
>CAMWRO010000137.1 GCA_947176615.1 uncultured Porphyromonadaceae bacterium | reverse complement strand
TCATGGGATTGTATCTTCTCGGCATATTGGCAGCCACTATTACGGCAAGGCTTCTCAGGAGGTTCTATTTCAAGGCCGACGAGACCCCGTTTGTAATGGAGCTACCCCCCTACCGTATCCCGACAGCCAAAGCGACGCTGCGGCACATGTGGAGCAAGGGTGAACAGTATATCCGCAAGATGGGCGGCATAATCCTTGTGGCAAGCATCATCGTGTGGGCGCTCAACTATTTCCCCCGGCATGACAAAGATGCCTCGACTGTCGCGACTGAATCGGCCTCGATTGACCTGAACCATGACAGTTTTCTTGAAATGATGGGAAAGGCGGTCAATCCCGTAATGGAGCCGCTCGGGTTCCACTGGCGCGCCTCGGTGGCCGCGCTTGCGGGCGTTCCGGCCAAAGAAATCGTCGTATCGACACTCGGTGTGCTGTACACCGGCAATGAGGAAGCCGACGACGCATCGCTCGGAGCCCGTCTTCAGGCCCCCTCCCCTGTTACCGGAAAACCTGACTTCACCACTGCCGCCGCCCTCAGTTTCATGGTGTTCATCCTCCTCTACTGTCCCTGCATCGCGACCGTGACAGCTATTGTCAAGGAAACGGGCAACAGATGGTATGGTGCTTTCTCGGTTGTCTACAACACTATCCTCGCATGGATTGCCGCGTTTGCCACCTATCAGATTGCTATCCTGCTATAAGATATATAGGATATTTTTCACATTTCCCCGCTATTTTTTTCAAAAAAAGTTTTGCAGATTGAAAAAAGTGTTTTACCTTTGCGGTGTGTTAGAGATGTACAACACCTAAACACAGCAACACAAAACCAACTTTTCACTCTCTGCAACAATGAAAAAGCTACTGTTCACTATCATTTCAGTCCTGCTGCTCGGTTACAGTTCTGCCGAGGCACAGTTACTATGGAAAATCTCGGGCAACGGCCTTGAAAAGCCGAGCTATATCTTTGGCACACACCACATGGCCCCCGCCAGCGTGCTTGACAGCGTACCCGGATTCAAGGAGGCACTTGCATCGGTCGACAAAGTGTATGGCGAAATGGTTATGGCCGACGCGATGAGTCCCGAGTCACAGCAAATGATGATGATGGCCGCTATAGCACCTCAGGACAGCACTCTTACCGCTGTTCTCTCCCCCGCAGCAATCGACTCGCTCAACAATATCCTCGCCAAATATCTTGGTCCGCAGATGACAGCAGCCGCGCTCAACCCCATGAAACCGGCAATGGTGTCAACCCTTCTCGCCGCCGCTCAGACTCAGTCCGCATTCCCGCAATACAATGCCGCGCAGCAGCTTGACGGCGAAATCCAGTCACGCGCGACTGCCATCGGTAAAGAAGTGGGCGGTCTCGAAACTATGGCCGACCAGTGTCAGGCCCTTTTCGGAGGCTCGATTCTCGCTCAGGCCAACGACCTTATGCAGGCCGTGCGCAACGACGAGATTGCAATCGACGTTGTAAAACAGCTTGCCAACGCATATCTCGCCGGTGACCTTCAGGCAATGCTCGACATCATGGAAAACCCCGCGACAGGATTCAACGACGAGCAGGCCGACCGGATGCTGAACCGGCGCAATGCCGACTGGATGCGTGTGCTGGCCGGGATGCTGCCTACAATGTCGATTCTCATAGCCGTCGGTGCCGGACACCTTCCGGGCGACAAGGGACTGATTTCCCTTTTGCGCCGCGAAGGCTATACCGTAGAGCCGACTACCAAATAACTGACCTAAAACATCATAGAAAATGATAGCACTCAACCACATTTCCTATACCTATCGTCACGGTGCCGAGGCATTGATAAACGCATCGGGCAAAATAGGCCCCGGCATACACCTGCTCCTTGGAGAAAACGGTGCGGGCAAAACCACCCTCCTCCACGTTATCGCCGGATTGCTATACCCGACCAAGGGTGACTGCGTCATCGACGGCCGGAACGTGAGCGACCGTCAGCCGTCAACGCTTCAAAAACTCTTTCTGCTGACCGATGACATCGAGTTTCCGGGACGCACCGTAAACGAAATCAGCGACATCCACGGTTGTTTTTATCCCCGTTTCAGCAAAGAGCTGCTTGCCGAGAACCTCGGCGAATTCGGCATGACCGGAAACGAGCCGCTCAACAAAATGTCGCTCGGGACACGCCGCAAGGCTCTTATCGCCTATGTCCTGTCCCTGCGGGTCGAACTGCTGATGCTCGACGAACCTGCCAACGGTCTCGACATCAACGCCAAGAAAACATTGCGCCGCATGTTGTCGCGCTGTACCGATGAAGAACAGACTGTCATCGTCTCCACCCACACGGTGTGGGATCTAAAGGACCTCTTTGACGGACTGATGGTAATCAGCCGCGGGCGACTTCTTGTCAACCGTCCGACATGGGAAATAGCCGAAGTCCTGACTTTTACTTCCGACAATCTGCCCGTCATAAACGCCCTGTATCAGGAACAGGACACAGGCATGTTCCGCGGAATCATCGCCAACGAGAGCGGCGAACCGTCAAGCGAGGTTGATTTCAACCTTCTCTACTCGGCCTTGATGTCACCCGCATGTGACAAAATCATATCAATTTTATCCAATCCCGATGAACAATAATGATGACTATGGAACAGGCTATATCACTCAATAACGACAAATTCTCATGGCAGCGCATGATGATGGTCGCAAGATACTACGGCAACCCGATGAAACGCATGATTATGATTTATTCGGCAATCCTCGTGGCCTTGTATCTGCTTGCCCTTCTGTCATCTTTCTGGGGTATCGAATTTCTGCTTTCCTCTGTCGCATCGACTGTATTCCAGTTCATGTGCTTTTTCGCCTCGTTTGTATTCGTGCTGAAAAATGACAGTGCCGTAATCACCCAGCTTCCGGCCCGCGGGCAGGAAAAAGCCACGCTTATAATCGGGTGGTCAATGGTGTTCATTCCCCTTCTTCTCATTGCCGAATGGATTCTATGCACCTGCATCGCCGGCATCTTCACCGAAAATGCCGACGTGATGCAAAGCCTGATGGCTGTTTCTGACGAGATGTATGAGTCGAAATGGCTATACATCCTGAACAGTTGCAGCAACCTCTTACCGATGGTGACCGTGCTGTATGTGGTAATGACCGTAAAACGTAACCGCATTGCGATGGGTATCGCGGCGGCAATACTCAGCCTTGTCGCCCTCGGTATACTCGGAGGAGTCGTAGGGCTGGTTTCAGCACTGACCGACAATACTTTCCGTGACATCGCAACCGGCGTAATGCCCTCTGAGCAACTGGTTTCGGATTCCATACAGGAGGTTGTCAGAGAACTCGTTGTCTTCATCGGCTCATTCTCAATAGTCTACGCTATTGCCGGCTTGATTCTCACATGGCGACGCATCGTTAACCGTCAAGTCTGAAAAACTGCCTATGGATTTTAACAGCAACAAACCGATCTACCGCCAGATTGTAGACTACAGTTTCAGCCGCATCATATCGCGGGACTGGATGGCGGGGCAGCGTGTGCCGTCAGTGCGCGAGCTTGCGACAGCCCTTGCGGTCAACTCCCACACCGTGCTGAAAGCCTATGAATATCTACAGGACGAGCAGATTATATACCCGCGTCGCGGACTGGGATTCTTCCTTGCCGACGATGCCGCCGAGCGGGTCAACAACGCCCGCCGCAAAGAATTTTTCGACACCACACTCGTGGAACTTTTCAACGAAATGAAACTGCTCGACATCTCCATCGAGGACATCGTGGAGCAATATCGCAAAAAATAATTAGACAAGACAGAAAATCAACAGGCTGCAAGGAGTTCCCTTACAGCCTGTTGATTTTTGAAGCCGTTTATCTGATGTATATGAGGCCCGGCTCCTTGAAAACTATCGGCACAGCATAGCAAAGAGGAGCTTTTTTAGGGGTGAAATATTTTACCCGGAATTTCGGCAAGGCATTCACCAGTCTCAACGCCTCGGCATTGGCAGCCTCGTTTTTGCTCGGTCTTAATATCTTGGCATCCGTAACAGAACCGTCGGGCTGAACTTTGAACATGACTATAACTCTCTCAGTGCCCTTATATCCTTCGGGGACACGGATATTGGCTTCTATCCATTCTTTGAGCTTGCCGTTGCCGCCGGGAAATTCGCACTGCGGGTCATAGTTTACAAACAGATTCCTGTAAGTCTCGTCCACTTTGGATTTCAATTGGGAAAGAGTTTCGGGAGAGACGGTGATGAAAACGGCACGGTTGTCATATTCGTCATTTTTAATCTCAATTTTGAGAATAGAATCGGGTTCTATCATATCGGGCATGGCACCGCAGATCCATTCCTCATTGAAGTAATAGAACACGGTTTCAGTATCGCTTTCGGTCAACGGGAACTGAATTTCGCGAATCACACTGTCATTCACACAGCAATGTTGTGCTGACAACACACCCCCCTGAAACAGGAACAGGACTGCAAGGAGAAGATTTTTCATATTATGATAATTAAGTAGATAAGAAAACCAAAGTTATAGCCGCAAAGTTATAAATAATCAGCAACATTTTCACCCCCCCCAATTAAAAAATATTAAAATTACGGCTTATTATAAAAAACACAGGCACCCGACAAACAAATCAACGTTGTCGAGTGCCTGCGTTTAGATTAAATCAGACGGAGTGTCAGGCTTCGAGAAGTTTCTCGATGTTGCGGCGCACCTGCTCCTTGGGTTGAGAACCGGCAAGACGGAGGTCGCGCACCTGCTCGCCGTTCTTGAAGAACAGGATGGTGGGGATAGACATGATGCGGTTGGCGGTAGAGAACTCGGTCTCATCCTCGATGTTGTACTTGCCCACGAGCACCTTGCCTTCAAATTCGGCGGCGAGCTCGTCAATCACAGGCGACATGCGCATACAGGGTCCGCACCATGTGGCCCAGAAATCGATTACTACAGGCTGTCCCGAAGCGATAAGCTCGTTGACGTTTTGGTCAGTAAATACAAATGCCATTTTTCTCTTTATGTTTTATTCGTTAATATAAAATTGAATTTCTTCTTCGGTAAGAGCGTCGACAAGAGCGCGAGTGATGGGGATGCGCACTCCCGACGACAGTTTGAGCGAGCGGTTTATCGACGGGTCGAAGACACGGAACGCCAATTCGCCGCGGTCGGCAGTGGCACTGTTGACCTGCTCCACGATAAGGTCATGGATGTGGCGTAAAATCTTATCCTTGGGGAGGTCAATCGTAATGCTGCGGATAAGTTTTCCCTTGACATCGCTCAACAGGCGTATATTGGTAATGTTGAATCTAAGGTCAGAGTTGGCAAACCGTCGCTGGTACTGCCCTGTCACAAGGACGGGGGTTCCCGCTATACCGTAATTGTGGAAATCGATATAGGTCTGTCCAAACAGCCTCAGCTCGGTACTTCCGGTATAGTCCTCGATTTTAAGGATGCCAAACTGGCCGCCGTTTCTCGCCGGACGCGAAATAAAATCGACCACCATGCCTCCGAAAGTCAAATCAATACCTTCGACGGGGGTAAATTCCTCATATCCCTTTATTGTGCACGAGCAACCGTAGTTCAGCTCCATGTAGAACGGGTCGAGGGGGTGGGCCGAGAGATACATCCCGACAAGTTCACGCTCTTTTTCAAGTTTTTCGGCATCGACCCATTCCATCGCAGGGACAATCTCGGGGCGGCCCGAAGTAGACAGCTCGGCATCCTCGCCAAAAAGTGATGCCGCCGAGCGTTGTTTGTCGGCCTGATAAGCCCGTCCGTAACGCACCAGAGTCTCGGAAAATGTCTCGCCGCGATGATTTTCGTAAAAAAAGTCCTCACGCTTTATTTCGCTGAAACAGTCAAACGCTCCGGCAAGCGCAAGCGATTCAAACACCCTGCGGTTCATGGCCGACGACGGGACACGCTCCACAAAATCATAAATCGACTCGAAACGTCCGCCCTCTCTGCGCTGGTCGATGATAACCTTGACCACATTCTCGCCCACTCCCTTGATTGCGGCAAGCCCGAAACGGATGTTGCCGTGGGAGTCGACACCGAATTCAAAGTAACTCTCGTTGACATCGGGACCTTTGACGGGAATGTGCATTTTCTTGCACTCGTCCATGAAGCCGGTGAGCTTGGTGATGTTGGCACGGTTGCGCGACAACACCGCCGCCATGTACTCGGCCGGATAGTTGGCCTTGAGCCACGCGGTCTGGAAAGCCACCCAGCTGTAACATGTGGCGTGACTCTTGTTAAACGCATATGACGCAAACTTTTTCCAGTCGGCCCAGATTTTAGAAAGCACTTTCGGATCATGCCCGTTTTTCTGTCCGCCCTCCAGAAACAGTTCCTCCAGCTCGTTCATCTTGGCGATGAGTTTCTTACCCATTGCCTTGCGGAGGGTATCGCTCTGTCCGCGTGTAAAACCGGCAAGGAGGCGCGACAGCAACATGACCTGTTCCTGATAGACGGTAACGCCGTAAGTGTCCTTCAGATATTTCTCCATGATGGGAATATCGTACACGATGGGCGATTTGCCATGCTTACGGGCGATAAAGTCAGGAATATAGTCCATAGGCCCCGGTCGATACAGGGCGTTCATGGCTATAAGGTCCTCAAACGTCGACGGCTGGAGCTCACGCAGGTATTTCTGCATACCGGCCGATTCAAACTGGAAAGTTCCCGTCGTGCGACCCTCGCAATAAAGCTGATAGGTCTTGGGGTCGGCAATATCTATTTTCTCGATATCGATGTCGATACCCTTGGTATTTTTTATATTGGAAAGAGCCTCCTTTATAATCGACAGGGTTTTCAATCCGAGGAAGTCCATCTTGATCAGACCGGTATCCTCGATTATCGAGCCTTCATACTGTGTCACAATCAGTTTGGATTTTTCCTTGGTATCGGCACTCTTGTCGACAGCTGTCGACACCGGCACCCAGTCGGTAATGGGGTCACGGCATATAATCACACCGCAGGCATGCACGCCGGTGTTGCGCACGTTGCCTTCAAGCCTCTTTGCATATTCAAGTGTCTCGGTGATGAGCGGATTGCGGCTCGCCAGCTCGACCTGAAACTCGGGGATGTACTTATAACAGTTGTCAAGCGTGGTTTTAAGGGTCTTTCCGTCAGGCCCGTCGGGCATTCGGTCAGGGACGAGCTTGGCAAGTCGGTTGCTCTCGTCAAGAGGCAACTGCTCGATGCGCGCCACATCCTTTATGGCCGACTTGGCGGCCATAGTGCCGAAGGTGATGATATGGGCCACCTTGTCCTCACCATATTTCTGAGTCACATAACGCAACACGTCGGCACGCCCGTCATCGTCGAAATCGACATCGATATCGGGGAGGGAAATACGGTCGGGATTAAGGAATCGTTCAAAAAGCAGGTCATATTTAATCGGGTCGACCTGAGTGATTCCGAGACAGTAGGCGACGACACTTCCTGCGGCAGACCCTCGGCCGGGCCCCACACTGACGCCGAGCTCGTTGCGGCCCACGTTGATGAAGTCCTGCACGATAAGGAAGTAACCCGGGAAACCCATCGTCTTCATTATATACAGTTCAAACTTGATACGTTCTTCAAGTTCCGGAGTCAGAGGTTTTCCATAACGTCGCTCGGCTCCTTCATAGGCAAGTTTGGCGAGATAGTCGGCCTCAAACTTTATGCGGTAGAGCTTGTCATAGCCTACGAGTTTCGCAATATTATTTTCGGCAGCCTC
>CAMWRO010000136.1 GCA_947176615.1 uncultured Porphyromonadaceae bacterium | reverse complement strand
CCTCTGCTGCGCGAGCTTTCCGAAGAATGCCACGGCACATTCCAGCACTCGATGGCAGTCAGCAACCTCTCGTCGGCAGCGGCCCACCGCATCGGGGCAAATGTCCAGCTTGTCCGCGCCGGCGCCCTCTACCACGACATCGGAAAGATTAAAAACCCCGCTTTCTATACCGAAAACCAGCACGGGGTCAACCCCCACGACGCTCTCGACCCCATCCAGAGCGCACGCATCGTAACAGGCCACGTCACCGAAGGGGTCGCTATGGCCGACAAAGCCAAACTGCCCTCTATCATCAAAGACTTCATCCGCGAGCACCACGGAGCCGGACGCGCCCGCTACTTCTACAACACCTACTGCAACGCCCACCCCGGCGAGGCGGTCGACGACACACCGTTCCGCTACATCGGGCCAAATCCGCGCTCACGCGAAACCTCCATCCTCATGATGGCCGACGCCGTCGAGGCTGCATCACGCTCGATGACCGACCACTCTCCCGAAGCCATTTCGGCTCTCGTCAACAAAATCATCGACTCGCAGGTGGCCGAAGGGCTGCATAACGACTCCCCGCTCTCATTCAGCGACGTGAAGGAAATCAAGGAGGAGTTTGCCCGCCGGTTACGCACCATGTACCACTCGCGCATCTCCTACCCCGACCTCAAAGTCCCGCCGGTCAAGGTCGAGGATGCGGCCGGAGAGAAAAAATAACCATTCCGTCCCCACGCGCGTTATTAATAACATGACAACAATTATGACAATATTCGCCTCCCTGCTTCTCGCCACATCGGTGGTGCTGGCATTTCTCCCGTCACGATGGAGCGTCGTGACGGCATGGGCCGGACTGCTCTTGACGGGAATCGGCTCGGGTGTCGATATAGGGGTCACAATTTATATTTTCTGGGGCGTTGCGGCCGCCATAGTCATGGCATTGAGCTATCTGCTCCCCCCCGACATCACCCGCTCCACCCGCGGCAACGGCTACATCGTCGGTGCGGCGCTCGCCGGCGCCCTCGTCGGGCTGGTGCTTTCCCACGCCGGAATGATTGTCGGCGCCGTGCTCGGCGCATTCTGCGGCGCGATGGCCTATAGCCGCACCCCGGCCGGGACCACACTCGCCTTTCCGTCGGGTAAATTCCTGAACTATCTCTGCGCCAAGGGCCTCCCCGCCGTCATCACGATGTGTACCGTCGGGACTGCCATAGGCATCCTCTCAACCAGTATTATAACCCGTTAGACCGATGAAATCGATATTACTATTCATACTGCTCGCAATCTCGATTGCCGTTCCCGCCTCCTCACAGGTTCTTCCGCAACTGAAACGGGAGAAACCCGACCTTGAGAAAATCAAGCAGGCCATCAACGACCGCACATCCCCCTACTACTACCCCCGTCTGATGGAGGTATACCGCCGCAACGACACCCTGATGAAAATAGACAAGTACCGCCACCTATATCTCGGTTACATGTTTCAGGAAGACTACACCCCTTACCGCTCAGGGGAACACCCGTTGCGTTTCACCCGCAAAAACAACGACAACGGCAAGCTCACCCGTCAGGAATGCGACTCGGTAATCGCCTATGCCGAGCGCGCCCTCGACGACAACCCCTTCAACCTTCAGGAAATGGTTCTTCTCATCAACGCCCTCCGCGAGAAAGGAAAAACCAACCTTGCCAATATATGGCAGTACAAACTCAACTACATCCTGATGGCAATCGTCTCGACCGGAACCGGGCTTGACGAGGAAAACGCATGGTACGTCATCGAGCCGCAACACGAATATGTCCTCCTCAACATGATGAACTACACCGTCGACGACCATGTGTTCTACGACCCTTGCTACGAGTTCATAACCGTGCGAGACCGCGACGGAAAAACGGCCGGAGGCTACTACTTCAACATCGGCAACCTGCTTGAGGAATATTACCGCAAGCATCCCGACGAAAAATAGCGACTCAGCTCTACCAAAAGAACAGAATATTGGTCAAAATATCCACTTCCGTTCTGTTATTGGATAATATTCTGTAATTTTGCAGTCCAAAATAACCGAATATTCCAATGGGACTGACTGTCAATCTATCACAGATAACTGACTTTGCTAAATTTTCGACCGAGTTTTCCAACCTCGGAGCCGAATATGTGTTCACGCGCATTACCTCGGCCAGCCAGCTGCCGCAGCTGACCAACGGACCGTTCCGCATTGACGGCACGGTGTGGATGCTTTGTGCCGACGGCTCCCTCGACATCGAGGTGAACCTCAACCATTACACCATGGGGCCCGGGTCGTTTCTCGTCACATCACCCAACTCCATTGTCGAGATTAAATCGGTCGAGCGCGACAACCTTGACTGCTATACGCTCATCGTGTCATCAAGCTTTCTGCGTGACATCAACTTCGACATCAACATCCTCTCGTCGGCCGACATGCGCAACCGCGCCGCCCGCCGCCCGGTCATCACCATCACCCCCGACGACGTGAAGCTCCTGCGCAACTACTTCGAGCTTGTCCACCACAACACCACCGTCAACCCCGACGACATCTATGTGCGCAGCATCTCCCGCTGCATCATCGCCGCCTTCTGTTACCAGATGATGCAGATGGCCGCAAAACACGCCAAAACCGGCCACGACGACACCCCCGAACCCTCCCGCTCGCGTGCCCGGCGCGTCAGCTACGCCCACGACTTCATGGCACTCGTCCACACCCACCACACCCGGGAACGCTCCGTAGCTTTCTACGCCAACAAGCTATTTATCTCCCCCAAATACCTCTCGCTCATCATCAAAGAGGTCACCGGACGCACCGCCGCCGAATGGATTGACGAATTTGTCATCCTCGAAGCCAAAAACCTCCTCCGCTTCTCCGGCAAAAACATCCAGCAGGTCGCCTACGAGCTAAACTTCCCCAACCAGTCCTCATTCGGCAAATACTTCAAGCACCTCACCGGCATGTCCCCCTCCCAGTACCAGCGCTCATGACCCCCGATAAAAAGAACAAATCGGTAAGGAAATGACAGGTCGAGGAATGATGGGCTTGTCCACGCATCGCGATTTATAGCGACAAAAAAGGTAAAGCGGTCGCAACCTCCCCGCAATTATTTGTTACTTTTTATTTGCTATTTGTTATCTGTCATTTGTCATTTGCTCAAAAATTCTGTGTATCTTTGTAGCTGTAACCAGTCTAAGTTGATGCAATGAATGAGGATGCTTTGAGCCAGCTTTACCTGAAAGACACTGCCTTTCAGGACTTGATGCAGAGGCGCATTTTTAATGTGTTGCTCATCGCGTCGCCCTATGATGCCTTCATGATGGAGGAGGACGGCCGCGTGGAGGAGCAACTTTACTTTGAGTATGTGGCGCTTAACCTTTCGTCGCCCCCGCGTGTCACTCAGGTGCGCGACACGGCCGAGGCTCTCGACGTCATGACTCACAAAAACTTCGACCTCATCATCACTATGCCCGGCAACGACATCAGCGAGACCTTCTCCGGTGCCCGCGAAATCAAAGCCGTGCACCCCGACATCCCCATCATCGTGCTGACTCCTTTCTCCAAGGAGGTTTCGCGCCGACTGGCCAAGGAAGATTTCTCAGGCATCGACTATGTGTTCAGCTGGCTCGGCAACGTCGACCTCCTTCTTGCCGTCATCAAGCTGCTTGAGGACAAGATGAACGCCGAGAAAGACATCAACGGCGTGGGAGTCCAGATGATTCTCCTTGTCGAGGACTCGGTCAGGTTCTACTCGTCGGTGCTGCCGCTCGTCTACAAATTCCTGCTGAAACAGTCGCGCGAATTTTCAACCGAGGCCCTCAACGAGCATGAACAGATGCTCCGCATGCGCGGCCGCCCCAAGGTGATGCTCGCCCGCGACTATGAGGAGGCGATGGCGCTTTACGACAAGTATAGCGACCACATCCTCGGCGTTATCAGCGACGTGTCCTTTGCCCGCGAAGGGAAGAAAGACCCCAAGGCCGGCATCAGGCTTGCCCGCGAGCTGCGCAAGCGCGACCCATACCTCCCGATGATTATCGAATCGTCGGAAGTCGAGAACGCCCACGATGTCCACGAGCTCGGAGGGACCTTCCTCGACAAGAATTCCAAGAAGTTCCCTGTCGACCTCGGCGGAGCCATCATGAACAACTTCGGTTTCGGCGACTTCATCGTGCGCAACCCCGAGACCGGAGAGGAAATCACCCGCATCCGCTCGCTGAAGGACATGCAGAACAAAATCTTCGACATCCCCGCCGAAGCCCTCTACTGGCATGCGTCGTTCAACGACATCTCGCGCTGGCTCTACTCCCGCGCGCTGTTCCCTATCGCCGAGGTCATAAAGCGCCACCGGTTCAAGTCAATCGCCGACGCCCCCGCCGTCCGCCAGCTCTTTTTCGACCTCATCGTCAAGTACCGCAAGATGAAAAACCGCGGCGTGGTCGCCGTGTTCCTGAAAGACCGCTTTGACCATTACTCCAACTTTGCCCGCATCGGGCAGGGTTCTCTCGGAGGCAAGGGCCGCGGCCTCGCTTTCATCGACTCGATTATAAAGAAGAACCCCGTCTGTGACAACTTCGGGGGACTCACCATAACGATTCCCCGCACCGTCGTGCTGTGCACCGACATCTTTGACGAGTTCATGGAAACCAACAAGCTATACCCCGTCGCGCTGAGCAACGCCTCCGACGAGGAAATCCTTGCCCGGTTCCAGCGCGCCAAGCTCCCGCAAAGCATCAAAGAAGACCTCCTCGCCCTCTTTGACGTGGTCGACGGCCCCCTCGCCGTGCGCAGTTCAAGTCTCCTTGAAGACTCTCATTACCAGCCGTTTGCCGGAATCTATTCCACCTACATGGTCCCGATGAACGAAGACCGGCAGAAGATGCTCGCGACCCTGACCGCCGCCATAAAGGGGGTTTACGCGTCGGTTTTCTATGCCGACAGCAAAGCCTACATGACCGCGACATCCAACGTCATCGACCAAGAGAAAATGGCTGTCATCATTCAGGAGGTCGTGGGACGCGAAACCGACGGCTACTACTTCCCGTCATTCTCGGGAGTGGGACGATCGCTCAACTACTACCCCATCAGCGACGAGCGTCCCGAGGACGGAGTGGCGGAAATCGCCGTCGGACTGGGAAAATACATCGTTGACGGCGGCCTCGGACTCCGGTTCTCCCCCCGCCACCCCGACAACGTGTTGCAGACCTCCGAAGTCGAGCTCGCACTGCGCGACACGCAGACTCGCCTCTGCGCCCTCGACATGAAAAAACACGAGGGAATGACAACCGACGACAGCTACAACATCGCCCGGCTGCGCGTTCAGGATGTCGCCGAAAAAGGAGCGTTGCGATACATGGTATCCACCTACGACTTCCGCGACAACGTAATCCGCGACTATGAAAGCGGCGAAGGACGACGCTTGGTGACATTCAACAACATCCTGAAACACCGGGTCCTCCCGCTTGCCGATGCTCTTGACTTCATGCTGACGACCGGCGCCCGCGAAATGAGCCGTCCCGTCGAGATTGAATTTGCCGGACTGATTAACCCGTCAGCCAAAAGCACTGAGGTAACCGGCAAGCTCTACTGGCTCCAGATTCGGCCCATCGTCGACCGCAAGGAAACAGTCGACGAACACATCATGGCAACCCCCGACGAAAAACTTCTGCTGAAATCCGACACGTCGCTGGGCCACGGAACCGTCGAAAATGTGAAATCGGTCGTTTATGTGCGCCCCGAGCGTTTCTCGGCATCAAATAATTCGCTCATAGCGCGCGAAATTGAAAAAATAAATCGTAACTTTACAGCTGAAGGAGAAAGTTACATCCTCATCGGCCCGGGACGGTGGGGGTCAAGCGACCCCGCGCTCGGAATCCCTGTCAAATGGCCCCATATTTCCGCGGCCAAACTGATTGTGGAATCCTCGCTGGAAAACTACCGCATCGAGCCAAGTCAAGGCACCCACTTTTTCCAAAACCTGACATCATTCGGCGTGGGATATTTCACCATCGACACCGCCTCGGCCAACTCGACAGGCATCTACGATGTGGATTTTCTCAACAGCCGCCTCGCCGTGCTCGAAACCGAGTTTGTGCGAGTGGTAAAATTTGATAACCCGCTTGAAATCGGCATCAACGGTCTGAAAGGCACCGGAGTTGTCGTGAAACCTGATAAATAGACACCACACTATGGCATTTTGGACCAGCGTAAAACGAGCCTTCGGCTTTTCTCCCGAAGAAGATGATATGGACGAAGAATATGATTCTTCTCTTCCCACCTATGCTGCCGACAGCCCCGCGGCTGCCACTCACGCACCTGAGGAAGCCCAAGCTCCCGACACTGACGCGACCGGGTCTGCGCCCCAGCCTGCGCCCGATGACTCGGTTGCCGAAAATACGGCCGGAGACCCGGACCTTCCCGGCGACCTTTTTGATGCAGTGATAAAACTGTTCAACGACACCCTCCCCGACTTTGTCAAAGACTGCCTTTCCACCGACCGCCAGCGCCAGTTCATCTACAACGCCCTTGACGAGTCGCTGCGCACACGCCTTGACAACGCCGTCGCAGGAGCTGACCGCAGCCAGATTCAAAAACTGCGCAACGAGCGTGACTCCCTGCTCGGACAAATCGAAGAAATGCAGGCCGATTCAGGCCGCGCCGACTCGCTCGCTCAGGAAATCAAGCGAGTCCAGCTCAGCGCCGACCGTCAGAAACGCGCCCTCTGCGACCGCGTCAACGACCTTGAATCACAAGTCACCACGCTACAGTCTGAAAAAGAACGGATTCTCACACGCCGTCATGCCTCGGCCGAGATTCAGGAACTGAAAAAAGACATCGCGACAAGGGATGAAGAAATCACTTCGCTCAAAGGACAGATCGAGGAACTGTCAAGCCGCGAAATCCCCGACCCTCAGCCCGCACCCGACAACAGCGAGGAAATAGAACGCCTTCAGGCCGAAGTGGAACGACAGACAACCCTGCGCGAACAGCTCGAAATGAAAGTCAAGATGACCGACGCGATGATGAACGAGCTCCGTTCCCAGACCGCCGAGGCCCGGCAGGAACTCGCCAAAGCTCAGGAAGGAATGGCTGTTGTCAACGAAATTCAGGCACAGCTCGACAAGTTTGAAGATGTGAAAAAACGCAAGGACGAGCGCATCGCCGAGCTCCAAGACGCCCTGCGCGCCATGACCGGCGAGCGCGACGACATAGCCTCGCGTCTCGAAAAAGCGACTGCCGACAACGAGTCGCTGCGCCGCACGATTGAAAACAATCTCTACAATCAGGCCAACTCGGAAAACCGCCTGCGCCGGGAAATAAAAGAGCTTAGACAACAGCTTGAAACCTCCGCCCCCGGCAAAATAACCGTCGAGACCTCGCAGCAGCCTGTTCAGCAGCCTGCACAACAGGCACCGGCACCCAAACGCCGCTCGCGCCGCAAGCCGCGAGTCGACGAAAACCTCGACAACACCGACTGGCTTGCCGCTCCCTCCAAAAAGGCTGACGCCGACTTCGGCTACCACGAGCCTCCCCACTCTCCCATCAACACCAATGACGCACAGCTCTCTCTGTTTTAAAAAACTATTTTTACAATGAACAGAATACTCGTTACAACCATCATAGCCGCCACTGTCGGCACCGCCTCAGGCCAGTCAATAGAGCGATACAAGCACCTGGCTCTTAGACACAACTCCGAGCCCACGA
>CAMWRO010000135.1 GCA_947176615.1 uncultured Porphyromonadaceae bacterium | reverse complement strand
GCCTTATCGTCGGCAGCGTCTGATGTGTAAAAGTGACAGACTATAAATATTACAGCGGAGAGCATCGCGACGGGGAAATCACCTCGTGGAGCGACGAGCGCATCGACAGCGACAACAACATCCACGACTGGATTCTTCGGGCCGACTTTGACTGGCGCCCTGTTCCGGGACACACTGTCAACTTCGGTGCCGGATATACACGTCATTCTTTCCTCCCGGGCCGCTCGACCCGCTCAATGAAAACCGACGATGTCATCATTACCGCTACCGACAGTGTGTGGACCTATCGGGCCGACGAGGCCAATGTCTATATAGGCGACGACTGGCGTGTCAATGACCGCTGGCGCGTCAATGTCGGTCTGCACGGAAGCCTGTTCCGAATAAACGGCACGACCCATGCGGCTCTTTCACCCAGAGCGGCAATGCGCTACACAATAAATGACCGTTGGGCCGCGAAGGCGTCTTACAGCCGAACATCCCAATATGTCTACCAGCTCGCCCAAAGCGTGATTTCGCTGCCGACCGACCAGTGGATGCCGATTCTCCCCGGACAGAAACCTCAGACTGCCGACAAGATTGCCGCCGGACTCTATTATGCCCCTGCCGAGCGGTGGACTATCTCGCTTGAAGGGTATTACAAGTGGTTGCACGACATCGTGGAGTATCGCGACGAGTATTATACCATTACCCCCGGCATGGGGTGGGCGGCGCGCATGACCGAGGGCCGAGGGTCGTCACGAGGACTCGATTTAAAGATTGAAAAATCGGTGGGAAAGTTCACCGGTCACATTGCCTATTCGCTAATGTGGGCCGACAGGCAGTTCCCCGAGAAGAATCATGGACGGCGTTTCCCCGCGCGGTTTGACAACCGACACAAAATCAACATTGCCTTGAACTGGAAAATCAGTAAAAAGTGGGAAATGGGGGCGGCTTGGACCGGAATGAGCGGTAACCGCATCACTCTGCCCACACAATGCTGGGAGGATCCCGGACTGGGGCCGTGGGACAGTGACATGATTCATGCAACCGACCTCAACAATTACCGACTCCCGTTCTACCACCGTCTCGACCTGAGTTTCACCCGTCACACAAAGCGCGG
This sequence comes from uncultured Porphyromonadaceae bacterium, assembly GCA_947176615.1. Taxonomy (GTDB): domain Bacteria; phylum Bacteroidota; class Bacteroidia; order Bacteroidales; family Muribaculaceae; genus Duncaniella. The sequence continues at coordinate 6,602 of CAMWRO010000135.1, read as the reverse complement.
TTTCTGGAACTTCAGCATCTACAACGCTTATTGTCATCTGAACACTATCAGCGTATACCGCGATTATGCCGACGATGGAGGGTGGGTCACTCATCCCGACGGATATACAACCTATTACAGTCGTCCTGTCTTCCAGAAAGTGGGCGTGATTCCTATAATCCCTTCAATTTCCTACACATGGCTGTTCTAAGAAAATATTTTGTGATACTCGCAGCCGCTCTGCTACTTGCAGGCTGCTATAGCAACTTTGAACCTGACATCGAGAGCCGTCCCGTGTTGTGCATGAACTCGCTGCTGGTTCCGGGAGAACCTTTGTCGGTCTCGCTGACCCGTACTTGGCGGTGGTCCGAGGGGTCGCCCGACTATGACCTTGACATTCTTGTGCGTGATGCCGAGATTACCTACACCGTCAACGGATCTGAAAGCGGGACGCTGACTTTTGATAATAAAAAATACCGTGCCGACTATATCCCTGCGCCGGGTGACCATGTCGTGCTTTCGGCTCACAGCGACAGATATGGCGATGCTACTGCCGAAGTCACCGTACCGGTTGCCGTGGCGATCGACCGCGTTGAAACCGATGTGCTTGACATTACTGAATCAATCTCGGTTAATAACGATACTCTTTGGGAAATCAAGGCCAATTTCAAGGTCTGGTTCACCGATCCGGCCGACCAAGAGAATTTCTATCTTTTCGGTTATGATTTTTATAACCCCAAGAGTATAATAGTGCCCGAAAATCCTGATGACCCTTGGAGCAACCGTTACTACTGTTTCGGCTTAGCCAGCTGTTCTGACCTCGATTATGAACAGGAACCGATTTTCGGGGAACACATAGGGGTGATAGAGACCCTCTTTGGCGACAGCTACGGTTACTCGATGTTCAGTGACCGCACCATATCGGGGAAAAGTTACCCGCTCCGCATTTCGGCCCCGAGACTGAGTTACAAGCTGTTTGACCCTACCGATAATCCCGAGCTGCGCACCTCCTCGATCAATATGATTCTCTACAGCATCTCCAAAGGATACTACCGTCATTTGCTCGGCATGTGGGAGCGCAACGAGGGGATGGCCGGGTCAATCGGCGGCTCGGGACTGGGTGACGCAGTGTGGGATGTCAGCAATGTCTCAACCGGGGCCGGGGTGGTAGCCGCCCGAACTGCCGCCGTGTACCCTGTGCAGGTTTATCCGCTTGTTATTAGCAATCGTTAACATTTGAATTTCTAAAAAAAACAACGCAATGAAATTTTTGAGATTTTTCTTTTTCGCAATTCTCTCCATTATGGTGTCGGTTGCCCCGGCTCGAAATCCGCAACGCGGCTACCGGGGTTTCCTCGACATCTCTTACAGCCGCATGAATGCCGAGCTGTTTGGATTTCAGTCATCAGTGTCAAATGACTGGGGTATTTCCACAGTTCACGGCTATCAGATAAACCCGATGTTTTTTGCCGGTGTCGGAGCCGAAATTATTTCATGCAGTCCCGGGAATAATTTCTATGTGCCTGTTTTCGGAGATTTCCGTGCTGACTTTAAATTTGGGCGTTTTACCCCATACGCTGACTTGCGCGCGGGATATGCGTTTGCCGACAACGGCGGTTTCCGTTTCTCCCCGTCGATAGGCTACCGGTTCAATACCCGGCGGCGTGTGGGGTGGAACCTTTCAATAGGCTATACTTTCCAGCATGTGCGTGGCTCGTCGTTTCAGGTCGGGTCCTACTGGGATCCCACTCATGTCGAGACCTACGTTATCGAGCCTTACAACATGAACGGTTTTACCGTGCGTTTCGGTCTTGACTTCTGAGCATGTCGTGGGCGATGATGGCATCGCTTATGCGACGGGCATCAAGGATGTTTTGCATCACTGCCGGGGAAATATCGGTCGTGTCGCCGAGGATTTCCCCGGTCATTGACGAGATGGCTACCTCGGGCCGACCCTCGGTCAGGATGTTCTGCCCCATCCCTTTCCAGTAATAACCGCCGAGGCCGAGCATGGCGAGAAGGGTGGGATACATGTCAATCTGCCCCATGACGGCATCGCTGCGACCCGGCACCGGGGAGTTCAGCAGGATGAACGGGGTCAGCTGTCGCGGTGACACAATTCCTTGCGCGGCCTCAGACCGCAGTATTGAGGCGCGGTCTGAGGCCAGTCCCTCGTGGTCGCCGGTTATGAGAATCATCGTGTCCTTGTAGTCGGGCCGTGATTTGAAATACTCGACGAGTGTGGCAAGACAGGAGTCGGTATAGTGGGCCATCGTGACATAATCGACCATCTTGGCGGGATAGCGCGACGGGTCAATCATGAAGTCGGGGTCTTTCATGTTGTCAGGGAGCCTGAAAGGGTTGTGTCCTGAATAAGTCACGAAAGTGAGCATGAACGGGTGGCCGTCGATACCTGCCCCGTCGCGTTTGAGCAATTCGACACTCTGGCGCAGAAACGACCCGTCGCTCAGCTTGGCCGGATTCCCGACCACCTCGTCGATTACCCACGACCCTCGGTGAATCAGCGAGTCATACCCCATCGAGCGCGAGATGACCTCCTGATTCCATGTCACAGGCTTGTCGCATGTCAGGATTACGCTTCTCGCACCACGTTCTTCGCGCAACGCCTTGCACAATGACGGGTAATCGGTCGCCGGATATTTCATGCTGTAAACCGAGTTGAGCATCGGCAGCAGTCCCGATGTCAGGAGCAACTGGCAGTCAATCGAGCGTCCCGAGGCTACCTGAGTGAGCATGTTGGGATAAAACAGTGTTGTCGAATCGGCGACAAGACTGTTGATGTAAGGTGTTATCTCTTTTCCGTCAATCCGAGTCTCCACAAGCCAACTTTCAAATGACTCAAGCAGCACGATGACAAGATTCAGGCGTTGGCCGACGGAGTCGGGCAACGCCTCGAAGGAGCGCAGCGACTCCTTCGACTCGACCCATTGCGCCACGTTGCGCTCTGTTTCGGGAGTCAGGACTGCCGACGTGCTCATCGCGCTGTAGGCCAGATGTCCCCCGACAGTATAAATCGGCACCCCGCATGTGCTGTAATAACATGACTCGGCGAGGCGGTCATACTCTTTATAAAATCCGCCGTAGGGGAGCATCCCGAGAAATGCCGCAACGCCGGCGGCAAGGGTGATTGCCGAATATTTCAGCCGGGACCAGTCCCACTGTTTTTTGGCCCGGACGGCAAGAACAGCGGTCAGAACGGTAATCAAGGGGAAAACGATGTCGGCCGCCCGCAGCGAGTCAACGACGCTTGCGGTGAAATCGGCGAGATTGCCCGCGAGGAGGTAGCTGTCAAGCGGAATAGCCGTCAGATAGGTGCGGCAATACATCAGATTGCTTACCAACAGGCAGTCAATCAGCGACATAATGACAATCTGCACCCACATCTTTCTTGCCAATACAGCCGGGAGGGTCAGCAACAATGCCGCAAAGATGTTGAACAGATACAGATGCCAGTCGCTCATGGCGCGGAACGTTGTTCCGGCGCACCACACGACCACAAAGGCCATAAACGTGGCAAACATCCCGGCAAGCAGTATCGCGGGACGGCATGATAGAAATTTTTTCATCGTTTCCAATTTCGTTTTAACCTGTTCATGACCGTTGACCTAATAAACGATGTCAGCGGGCGTGAGAGTACTATTATTGTGACTGACAGTAGAATGAGAATAACGCCCGTGATGCTGCGCGGGGTAAGTATTTCCCCGAAAAGCAGTACGCCGAAAGCAATTCCGGTTATCGGTTCAAGCGCGCCCATGACTGCTACCGGCACCGAACCGATGTCATGAATCGCGACAGCCATCGCAAGCAGCGAGATAATCGTCGGGAATACAGCGATTCCGATCACACACGCCCACGGCAGCCATCCTTCAGGTACCCATTGCAGCTGCGCGCCGAAATCGAGTCTCACGAGAAACACGGGGGTGCCGAACAGCATCGAGTAAAATGTCAGCGCCTCGGCCGACAGCGCCTTGAGACGGCTCTTGTTGACCGCCACCATGTAGATTGCATAAGAGAGGCTCGACAGCATGACCATTATGATGCCGGTGAGGCTGACGTGGGTTCCCTCGCCCGGGGAATAGAGCAGCATAATCCCGCCGAGCGACATGGCAAGCGACAGGATAGTCATTGCCGACAGCCGCTGCCGGTAGACCGCCCACATTATCAGCGCGACCATCACGGGGTAGACAAACAGCATTGTCGAGGCAATCCCCACATCCATGTGGTTGTAACTCTCGTAGAGCAGCAGCGACGACATGGCGAAAAGCACGCCGAGACCGAGCATCATCGGGAAATCCCGCAATGACAGCATTATGTTCTTCCCGCGCCACATCATGAACAGTCCCATAAGTATCACCGCCACCATGTAGCGGTAGAACAATACCGACGCAGCGTTCATCCCCGCCTCATATAGTGGCAGGGCAAACAATGGATTGGTGCCGTAGCTGATGGCTGCTACCGCCGCCAGTATATATCCGCGGGTTTTCATAAGCTGTCTTTTCATAAATCAGTGAAGATAACGGGGGGCAAAACCGTTATCCTCACTGTTAAAAAAATGTGATATTATAATCAATAAATCACTGCGCCGCCGTCGGGCTGAAGTGTGATTTTAACCTTTGAGGGGTCTTTGATTTTCAATTCCTTTTTCAGCGGTTCGCGTGTCTTGGGGTCATCGTTGATGATGGTTACGACGTCGCCCTTGGCATACATGGGGAGCGCGAGGGTCAGTGTCAGCGGCTCCTTGAGCGCGTTGGTCGCGCCGATGTACCACTTGTCGCCGTGACGACGCGCGAGAACCACATATTTGCCGGGATAACCGTCGATAAATTTCGTTTCGTCCCATGTCGTCGGCACATCCTTGAGGAATTCCATCGACACGACAGGAGCGCCACCCTCGGCCTCGGGCAGGAGGTTTTCAGGCGTGATGGCAAAATTCTGTATCGGGTTCTGGAACAGGATGGTGGTGGCAAGCTCATGGCCGTCGGTGGTAATGCGCTTGTTGCCACCCTTGTTTCCGCGGTTGATGTTGCGGTTCATGAAACAGCCGCCGAACTCCATGCAGCCGATAGCGTTGCGGACAAACGGGTGCAGGGCCGTGTTGTGTGCCTCCTCGTTGCAGAAATGCTGGTCGAAGAACAGGTTCTCCGACGCAAGCACGGCCTCGGAGCCCACATAGTTGGGATACATCTTTTCCCATCCGCGCGGAATGGTGCAGCCGTGGAATATCACCATCAGGCCGTTGTCGTCGGCATCGCTGAGAATGTCCTCGTAAAGACGCATAGTCTCCTGCTTGTCACCGCCGAAGAAGTCAACCTTGATTCCTTTTACACCGATTTTCTTCATCCAGCGCATGTAGTCCTTGCGGGTGATGGGGTTGTCCATAAGGTTGGTGGGGCCTTGGACGATGTCGTTCCAGTAGCCGCTCGAACTGTACCAAAGGAACAATTCGACGCCTTTTCCACGGGCATACTCGACGAGTTTTTCAATCCCTTCCTTGCCCATGTTGGTATCCCACCAGTTGTCGACGAGCGCATAGGGGTAACCCATCTCGGCGGCGAGGTCGACAAACTTGCACAGGTCGTTATAGTTGATTGAGTTGTCCTGCCATACGATCCAGCTCCATGTGCCCTTGCCAAACTTGTAATCGTTAGCCGTTTCAAAACGCGGCTCCACGTTGTCCCACGGCGCGGTGGTCTCGACAATCGGAGCGAGGTCAGACCCTACGGTCAGAGTGCGCCACGGGGTCGAGCCGGGAAGTGAGAATGCCGGTTCAACAGTGCCGTTGCCGTTGTTTTCCTCGGGCATCGGGAACTCTACCGTGTAGAGTCCGTCGCCTGTCATGTCGCTCAGCCGGCTGCCGCAGTAACGGCGGTCAACTCCGGTCTCGCTGACAAGCACCCACCCGTTGTCGCCCACATGAAACAGGGCCGGGAAAGTGTAGCCGTGGCCGAATTTAGACTTGTCGGTCATCGCGCCGTCAAATGTATATTCTTCCTCATAGGATGGCTTGGTGCGTTTCCATCCCACCATCGGGTCGCTCTGCGGGGTGATGAAAGTTGTGGTGAACGAGGGGAAATCAAATCCCGACGCTTCTTTCATGATGCGTATGCTGCCGGTGTCGCCCTGACGGGGAATGTTGTAACGGTAGGCGATGTCGTTGTCGCTTACGCGGAATTCGATTGACATTTCCTGTCCCTTGCTGTTTTTTAGGGTGATGTTTAAGGCGTTGGCCTTATACTCCACATTGGAAACCTTGCTGCGGTTAAGGGTGTAGGCCGACGAAATTTTGTCCTCGCCGGTTTTGGCTACGGTAAGGCCCGAGGTGAAGTCGCCGATGTTGGAGTCAAATCCGAGCGGCGACGGGTCAAGCATCGTTTTACCGTCGTAAGCTACTGAATAATATGGTTTTCCACCGTCGAGGTCAAATGTCACGACCAGTCGCCCGTCGGGACCGGCGACAGTCAGTGGCTCGGCACCGCACAGGGCGGCAACAGCGGCCAGTGACAGGAAGGATAATGCTCTGCGCATAGATAATCAGATTTTGAGGTTATAGTTTTGCGCAAAATTAGTCATTATCCCATATATTAGCAAATATAAAAGAGATA
>CAMWRO010000134.1 GCA_947176615.1 uncultured Porphyromonadaceae bacterium | reverse complement strand
TCATCCACATGGCAGCCTCTTTCGTTACCTCGTCATTACACCTCGGTCACATAGCCACAGCTATGCTCCCTCTATGTAATAACGAGTTAACTGAAAGATGCTACCACTTTGGATTAATATTTGTTATGAAACACCCTCTAAAACTTTATGGAAGAACCACTGTCAGGAGATACTCGTAGATAGGGGCTGCGAGACCGACGAAAACGATGCCGGCAACACAAATCCACAAGCCCAGACGCTCGCTGTTAGCGGAGCGGAAGGTGGGGAGCGGAGTGTCGGTTTCGTTGATGAACATTGCCTTTACAACCAAGAGGTAATAGTAGAGAGAGATGATTGTGTTAAGCAACGCGATGAAAATCAGCACATACATTTCAGGGGTTCCCTGCTGCGCTGCCGATGTGAAGATGAAGAACTTGCTGAAGAATCCTGCGAAGGGAGGAATACCGGCAAGCGAGAACATCGCGAGCATCATCGTGAAGGCAAGGCGGGGGTTGGTCTTGTAGAGACCGTTGTAGTCGGTCATATCAATCTTGCCGGTGGCATTCTCGATAGAGCCGATGACACCGAAGGCGGCAAGGTTGGAGAAGATGTAGACGAGAACGTAGTACATCAACGCCGAGATGCCCATGTAGTCAAAGGCAATCACGCCGAGCATGATGTAACCGGCCTGAGAAATCGACGAGAAGGCAAGGAAACGCTTCATGTTGCGCTGACGCATCGCAAAGAGGTTACCGATTGTGATGGTCAGGATGATGATTGCATAAAGCATCCATTCCCAAGCCTGCTCATAGACTGTGCCGAATACCTGAGTCAGCACCACGAGGAAGGCAAACGCTGCCGAGCCCTTGGAGATGACCGAGAGGTAGGAAGTGACCGAGGTGGGCGCGCCCTGATAAACGTCGGCTGTCCACATGTGGAACGGAACAAGCGAGAGCTTGAAACCGAAACCGGCAATCACGAAGGCGAGGGCGACGATGAGCATGACGCTCATTGCCGAGCCGCCAAAGAGCGACATGGCGATACCGTCGTAGTAAAGAGTACCTGCGATACCGTAGACAAACGACAGACCCATCAGAAGGATGGCCGACGAGAAGACGGCGGTGAGGATGTACTTGATAGCGGCCTCATGGCTTTCATAACGGTTCTTGTCAAATGCCACCATCGCGGCGAGAGGCAGCGAGGCGGTTTCGAGACCGATGATGAAGATGAGGAAGTGGCCGCTCGAAATCATGAAGTACATGCCGAGCAGGGTCAGGAGAATCAATTCATAGAACTCGCCGCGACGCACAGCGGTAAACTCGCTGTTGGCCCACTTGATTGACTGGATAAGGACAATCAGAACGCCCACGTTGAGGATGTTCTTGATTGCGACGATAGCGGGAGACGTGGCATACATTCCGGCAAAAGCTACGGCGCCATCCTTGACCGAGGGACAAAGAAGACCGAAAGCGGTCAGGAGCGCAAAAAGCACGCATGTGACAACAGGAAGTGCTCCTTGGGCTTTCTTGCTGAAAAATGTATCATAGAGGAAGACTAATAGGAATACGATTAACAATCCTATTTCTTGCTTCATTGCTAAAAACTGTGAGTAATCCATTGCTATTAATCTGTGATTAGTTCATTCCGAGAACGGTGAAGATCTGAGGACTGAAAGTGAACTTGATGAGATCGGCAAAGAAGTTGGGGAAACAGCCGATAGCTGCGACGCACACGATGAGCGAGGCAGTGGCGAAACGTTCCCACCATGTAGCATCGGTCAGCGACAGGTGATGCTCATCCTGAACAGGCCCGTAAAGGAGCTTGCCGACAACGCGGAGGATGTAGACGGCGGTTGTCACGATAGAGCTACATGCCACGATGGTGAACACACGGTGGAACATGTCAGAGTGCTGGAACGAGCCGACGAAAATTGTCATCTCGGCAACGAAACCGCTGAGGCCGGGGAGACCGAGCGATGCCATACCGGCGATAACGTAGCAGACCGAAAGGTAAGGCATGATGCGCATCAGACCGCCCATCTCGCGGATGTCGCGGGTGTGGGTGCGACCGTAAATCATACCGATGAGGGCGAAGAAAAGGGCAGTCATGAGGCCGTGGGAGAGCATCTGCATGATGGCACCTGTCATCGCGGTGGTGTTAAGCATCAGGATGGCGAAAAGAACGAGACCGCAGTGTGACACCGACGAGTAGGCGTTGATGTACTTGAGGTCGTTCTGGACACACGCGCTGAACGCACCGTAGACAACCGAGATACCGGTGAGGATAAGGAATATCCATGCAAGCTCGTTAGCTGCCTGAGGCATCAGATAGATAGCCACGCGGAAACAGCCGTAACCGCCGAGTTTCATGAGCACGCCGGCGTGGAGCATCGAGACAGCCGTGGGGGCCGAGGCGTGACCGTCGGGACTCCATGTGTGGAACGGGAACATCGCGCCGAGCACACCGAAACCGACAAATGTCATGGGGAACAGGAAACGCTGCCATCCGGGGGCGATTGCATCATTGGCGGCAATCTCAAGAATGTTCCAAGTCAGAGGGGCACCCTCGGGAGCCGAGTGGTAGTAGATGCCGATGAGGCCGAGCATCAGGAATGCCGAACCGCCCATGAGCATCAGGGTCAGTTTCATTGCCGAATAGTTCTTGTTGCCGCTGCCCCACACGCCGATGAGAAGGTACATGGGGATAAGGGCGACCTCATAGAACATGAACATGGTGAAAAGGTCAATCGAGATGAAGAAACCGTAGACACCGGTCGACAGAAGGATGAGCCAGAGGAAGAATTCCTTGGGCTGGGGAATCTGCCATGATGCGAAACTGCCGGTGAAAAGAATAATCGACGACAGAAGCAGCATGGCGATGGAGATGCCGTCGACACCGACAGCGAGATTGATATTCAGGGGGGCGAACCATGCCCAAGAATCGACATAGAGCATGGGGGCATCAACACCGGCCGAGCGCTGGCTCAGATAATCGACCAGCAACCACACCGACAGGGCGATAAGCGCGGTGGAACCGGTCACGGCCACGGCGCGTATCTGCTTGATATCGCGGCAGAGGGCAAGCCCGAGGAGCATTACCAAGGGGATTACCACAAAGTAGATTAATATATTGGAAAACATATCGTTACTATATTTACAGTATTATCACTAACTACATCAGAGGACACAAACGGCGGTGACTGCTCCGAGAATAAGGGCACCGATGAGGTACCACCAAATATACATCTGCACCTTGCCGCTCTGGAAACCCTTGATGGCCGACGATGCCTGATTGGTCACATAGGCGAGGCCGTTCATGGTTCCGTCGATGACATGACGGTCAAACCATGCGATGGGTTTACAGATTCCGTCAAAGATAATGCGGCGGGTGATAAAGAGATAAATCTCGTCCCAGTAGAAACGGCGGTGGGCAGCCTCCCAAAGCCAGCGGCAGGAATCGGCCATAGCTTTCGGGGTGTCGTTCTTGCGGATATAGAGGTGACGCGCAAGAAGGATAGCGATAACTGCGACAGCAATGCTGATGCCGGCATAGAGCCAGTTGATGTGGATGGTATATTCATGTCCCTCCCATGTCACGAACTTGCCGAAGGGGATAAAGCCGTCGACAATCGAGATGAAGGCGAGGATGATAAGGGGCACTGTCATTGTCCACGGTGCGTCGTGGGGGAGCGAGGCATGTCCGTGACCGTGGGCGTTCTCCTTGGCACGTTCCTCGTAGTCGGGCTCGTCCCACCAGAAGATGAGGAAGTAGAGACGGAACATGTAGAACGCGGTCATACCGGCAACCAGTGTCATCCACACACCCCAGAAGATGTGGTTCTCGTAACATGCGCTCAGGATTTCATCCTTGGAGAAGAATCCCGAGAAGGGAGGAATACCCGAGATGGCGAGACAGCCGATGAGGAATGTGATGTGGGTGACAGGCATGTATTTGCGCAGACCGCCCATCGCGGTGTAGTTGTTGGAGTGTACGGCATGAATCAGGGCACCTGCGCCGAGGAACAGGAGGGCCTTGAACATCGCGTGGGTAAAGAGGTGGAACATGGAGGCCATGTAACCGAGACCCTCGTGGATTTCGGGACGGGCAACACCGAGGCCCACCATCATGAACGCAATCTGAGAGATTGTAGAGAAGGCAAGCACACGCTTGATGTCAATCTGAGTGCAGGCAACGACAGCGGCATAGAATGCGGTGACGGCACCGACAACGGTTACAAACATCAGCGATGCTTCTTCAAGAAGATAGAGCGGGAAAAGACGGGCTACGAGGTAGACACCGGCGACCACCATCGTGGCTGCGTGGATGAGGGCCGAAACAGGAGTCGGGCCTTCCATCGCGTCGGGAAGCCAGATGTGGAGGGGCATCATAGCCGATTTACCCATACCGCCGGTGAAGATGAGGACGAGGGCCCAAGTCAAGGCCGAGGCACCCATGAAGGTGGCACCGCCGAAGCTGGAGAACACCGCCTGAGGATTGCTGCACAGGGTCTCGAAGTCAAAGGTCCCGGTATAATAAGAGAGAACAAGGATACCGATGAGGAAACCGAGGTCGGCAAAACGGGTGACGATGAACGCCTTCTTGGACGCGGCCACAGCCGAGGGAAGGGTATAGTAGAAACCGATGAGGAGGAACGACGAGGCACCCACGAGCTCCCAGAAGATGTACATCTGGAAAATGTTGGTTGCGACAACGAGTCCGAGCATCGAAAAGCTGAAGAGCGACAGGAAAGCGTAGTAACGCTGGAAACCGCGCTCGCCGTGCATATAGCCGAGCGAATAGAGGTGAACCATGAACGAAATCGTCGGGATGACGATGAGCATCATGGCCGAGATGGGATCAAGCAGGAAACCGAGCTTGATGACGAGCTTGTCGGTAAACTGAAGCCAAGTCTGGTTAAAAGCGACAAACTGCAGGCGGTCAGTGCCGTCGACAAAAAGCGGGTTGCCCGAGAAGAAATAAGTGAACGCCGTGTAATAGGACAAGACCAACACGGTTCCCATGCCGAGCGTTCCGAGGACACCGGCGAGTTTTGGGCTCATCTTGACGCCACCGAGTCCCAGCAGGAGGAACATAAAGAGGGGGATGGCGAGAATAAGAATAGGTATTGTAATATCCATAGCGTTTTAAAATTTCATTTGGGTGATGTCATGAACGTCAATGTTCTTGGCCACGCGGTAGAGGTTGATGATGATCGCGATTGCGAGTGCGGTCTCGGCAGCGGCGATACCGATTGCAAAGAGGGTGAACATCATGCCTTCCATCGATCCGGGGAAAAGATAACGGTTGAAGACTACAAAGTTAATATCGACAGCATTGAGCATGAGCTCAATCGAGATGAGCATAGCAATCATGTTGCGGCGCGTCAGGAAACCATAGACACCGCAGCAGAACATCACCAGCGAAGGAATGAGATAGTAGACAGGTGTAAATTCCATGATTTAACGTTTACGGGCGACAACAATGCCACCGATTATACAAGCGAGTAACAACACACTGATTGCCTCAAACGGCAGAAGATACTGACCGTAACCTGTCCCGAGCATAGCTGTGCCGATCTGATGCATCGTGGGGTTCTGCATCGAGGGAAGGGCAGTGAAAAGGTCGGCGCAACGCGAGCACAAGGCCCAAGCGGCGACGCCGGCCATAGCGACAGCGCCGATGAGACCGAGGGAACGGCTGCGAGAAGCCAGTTTCTCGCTGTTGTCACCGGGTTTCGTGGTCAGCAAAATAGAGAACACGAAAAGCACTACGATGCCGCCGGCATAAACCGCAATCTGTACCGAGCCGAGAAACTCATAGTCGAGCTTGAAATAGAGGGCGGCGGTAGCAAAGAGGGTAAAGAGCAGGTAGGTCGCAGCACGCAGGATCTTGCGGGTGGTGACAGTCAGTACCGAGAAGACGATAATCGACAGGGCGATTATCAGGTAGATAATGATACTTCCTACTGATTCCATATACTGTGATAGAGTTTAATTTTATTTTTCGGGGGTAGCGGGAGCGTCGCCGGCAGCCTTCTTGGCAGCCTCGCGCTCGGCTTTCAACTTGGCGGCTTTTTCAAGAGCCGCGCGAATCTTGGCCTCCTTCTCGGGGTCGCCTCCGGCAGCGGCAAGAGCCTTTGCGGCGGGGTCGGCGTCAGAGGCCGGAGCTGCGGCGGGAGCAGCCTCGGCGGCAGCCTTTTTCTTGGCCTCGGCGGCAGCTTTTGCTGCTGCAATCTTGGCTTCTTTTTCGGCCTGCATCTTGGCTATCTGCTCGGGAGTGGGCTTCGGTTCCTCTTTTTCGGGGAGGTAGTTGAGCTGCTCGACGAGTTTGGAGCGGGTAAACACGGCCTGCTCGAAATTGTTGGAGAACTCAAGCGCGTCGGTAGGGCAATTAGTCGCACAGAGCTGGCAGAATGTGCAGCTACCGAGGTCATAGATATACTTGTCGAGTTTTTTCTTTTTCTTTCCGTCCCATGTCTCGACCATCTTGGTGTCAAGGTGGATTGTTCCGTTGGGGCAGACACGCTCACAAGTCCCGCAGGCGATACACTTGTGGTTGCCTTCCGAGTCATACTTGAGCGTCAGTTTGGCACGGAAACGTGGTGCCACAGGAGGATTGTCGCGGTTTTCGGGATAACGCTCGGTTATTTTAGGAGTAACAAACTCTTTACCGGTCACCTGCATACCTTTGAGCAGGCTCACGATACCCGATCCGAGTGATGAAAAATAGTCTTTAACACTACCCATAGAGATCTGTTAAAAATATTGATTGGTTATAATCGTTAATTGCGTGATATGATGGTTGCCGCGTGAACCGGCACGAGCCTTTACCTGACTTGGCCTCCGAGGATGTCAAGTAGTTCGGTGGTAATGCTCTGCTGGCGCAGCTTGTTATATTCGAGTTGAAGTTGCTCAAGGAGTTTCTTGGCGTTGTCGTTGGCACTCTGCATGGCCATGATGCGCGCGGCTTGTTCTGAAGCCCTGTTCTCGGTGAACACTTCCTGCATGACGGCGAGAAGGAACATCGGGAGAACCGAGACAAAAATCGTCGCGGCATCGGGTTCAAAGATGTAGGGGCGGCACAGAGTCTCGACACCGTTGGCCGAGAATGTATCCTGAACGATGGGGAGAATCTGCTCGCAACGCAGCACCTGACGCGACACGCTCTTGAAATTCATGTAGAGGAGGTCGATTTTGTCGATTTCACCCGACAGGAACAGTTGCTGGAGCTGCTCGTTGAAAGTCTTTACGTCATCCCCCGAGGTCTTGGAATTGACATTTTCAAACGTCTTGATTTCAAGGTTGGGATCGGCGAGCTTGCGCAACGCTTTGAGAATCTTGGAACCTACCGGTATGGCGACAATCCTGACGTCGCTGCCATATTTCTCGCGATAGCTCTTGAAACGGGCGATAACTTCTTTAAAGATATTGATGTTATAGGCTCCGCACAGGCCGTCGTCAGAACCGAAGATTACCACTCCGACAGTGGATACTTCCCGCGCTTCGGTCAGGGGAGACGAAAACTCGGCATCGGCGCTCATGAGGTTGCCGATGATGGTCTCTATCTGCTGACGGAACGGAAGAAGACGGCGCAGACCGGCTTCGGCACGGTGCATCTTGGCCGATGAAATCATTTTCATCGCGCCGGTAATCTTTTCGGATGATGCGACTGAGCCGATGCGCCCTTTAAGTTCGCGTAAGTTTGCCTTTTTTTGAACAGTTATTTTCATGTCTGTTATCCCCATCTGACGATGCCGACGA
>CAMWRO010000133.1 GCA_947176615.1 uncultured Porphyromonadaceae bacterium | reverse complement strand
GCTAGCGTTCATCCTGAGCCAGGATCAAACTCTTCGTTGTTGTTTATATCTTTTTCTTTTTTTTCTTGTTTCAAAAAAAGCAAAGACACAAACCGTTTTGTTCCGTTTTGTTGTTCTGCTTTAACGGAAACGGCGTCGTCCTGACCGCTTTGGTTTATTTTAAACGCTTGGCCGAAATTGACAGAGAACTTTCATAAGTCACCCGAAAGTGACTCCGTCTCTTGTACTACTTCGTCTATGTTGCAAATATTTCAATGTTCTCGTTAGTGCTTTCTCGCAACCGTCGGCGGAAAACTTTGCAAAGTTACAACCAATTTTGATACTGTGCAAATTTTATTTCAACTTTAACAGAGTTTAACAAACTTTCTCGTCGAGTCAATCGTTTAAACTTCTGCGCCGTGGCCTCTGCCGTGGCTGTTTCTCAAAAGCGAGTGCAAAGGTAGGCGGTTTTTCTTTACCCTCCAAATATTCTATACCCATTTAACTGTTATTTAACATTTGTACCCCATAAATAGCGATTGTATTAACCTCTATTCACACCTGTCAATCTTTTCCCGGACAAAAGGCCGAAACACAAATAACAAATAAAAAATATCAGATAACAAATAAAAAATATCTGAGGGCAGATAAAAATAAACAGCGGCGGCGACAGAAAACTGTCGCCGCCGCCGATAACGGGGTAGAACGCGCACACGGCGCGTCACTATTCTTTCAGTTTATTTTACGATAACTTTGGTAGCTACGTTGCCCTGACGACGGATGTAGAGGCCGGGGGCAGCGGTTTCAATATTGACTTTTACACCCTGAATGTTGAAGTATTCAACAGGAGCGTTTTCGTCAATCACGATTTCGGCAACACCGCTCTGACCCTCGTCGAGAACGTAGAGGGTGGGCTTGATGCAGGTTTCAGCCTTATCTTCGGGATAGCAACCATAGCTGCTGAACTCAGCATCATAGGCAACATACTTGTCGGCATCGCTGTTCCAGATGTCGGCAGTGCCGTCGTTGTTAATAGAGATAACCCATTCATACCATTCCTCGGGCGAGGCATAGAAGTTGAACGAGTTGAAAATGCCCTTCATGGCAACATAGGTTCCGTCGGGACGCTGAATGGTGTAGGCACCCTCTACGGCTGTAATCGTGAACGCATAAGCGGCAGAAGCGGTTGCAACATCACCGTCGATAGCCACGGCATCAACGAGGAGATAACCATAAGCCTTATCATCTTTAACCTTTCCGGTAGCGGCCTTGCCGTCGGCTACAAGGAGATATTTTTTGCCTGACTCAATAGCGGCAGCCTTGACAAATTTAGCGGTTTCGACAACCGGGGGATCGATAGGCTCGCTGCCTTCACCGTTGAGAACATACTCATAGGTAGCGTCACCTTCTTTTTTCAGACCGGGAACAGCGAAATATTTGGTCAGATAAGCATTGATTGTAAGCTCCTTGCCGAGGTTGGCGGGATTTGCGTTAAGATTGAGGGCATTGCGCTCTGCTCCGGTAGGAAGCTGAACAGGCATACAGTTGTTAACATCTGTCTCATCCTTGCTGCCGGCGATAAGGATATTGGTTTTAGACACTTCGGCACCTTCAGCTGCTGTGTTGCCAAACACGCAACCCTCGGCATAATTTTTACCATCTACATATCCAACTATGAATCCTTTTACCCATACAGCTTGCTTGTAATCGCTGCCGAGGGCGATGGCCTGAGCCACTGTGTAGGGATTTTCCTTGGTCGACTCGTCGCCGGGAGTGGGATCGGGATCGACGGGAGGATTAACGGCTGAACCCTCACTTGAAATTTTCAGATTTTTGATTTCCCAAGTATCAGCACCGGCATCAGAAGAACCATATTTGAATCCGAGCTGAATCTTCTTGCCGGCATATGCCGACAGGTCGATATCGCCTGACGATACAAATGTCCAGCTACCAGCCTCGGGCCATGTGGGGATAGTGAGGGCGATCCACTCGGTAGCACCTTCGAGACGGACAACTGCACCGCAAAGATCGCGCAGCGTGGTCTGGAACTTGGCCGCGTGGTCAAATGTCATGGATGCCGATTTGGCCTCGCTCAGGTCGATAACAGGTGAAACGGCGTAATAAGTATTGCCGATTGCCTCATCTTTGCCGAAAGCACTGGCATTTAAATAATACTTATTATTATACCCCTTCCATGACCACACGGTTTCGTCAAACGTCCAATCGCAAGTGGCATCATCTTCTCCGAGACCTTCATAGAGGGTGCCGGTCCCGGGTGTCGGGTCGACGGGAGTCTCGCCGCCCTCGCCTGTGGTGATGACGAGCTTGGAGACGCGCCATGTCGCGCTGACGGTGAGCGAGAATGAATTTGCGCTACCGGTCCAAGTACCGTTGTTTCCGCTGAGCGCGAAATTGCCGGGAGTAGCGGTAACTGCGAGGTTTTTACCGGCGTTGCTGCCTGTAAACTCGACCTTGGTTATGTTCACACCCTCGGGGGCGGTGATGGTCATCGTCGTACCGTTGTAAAGACGGATGGTCTGCTGCTGTTTGTCAGCAGCTGTGGTAGAAGTCGACCAGTAGTAGGCCGGCGCATTTGACTCGTTTGTGTTGGTGGTGCTGAACTTGAAGTCAAAGCCGCCGAGGTTAAACGAATTGATGGGCTGATAGTGTTTTGCAGCTTTAACGCTTCCATCCTCTTTTAACTCTTCTTCAACGAGTGTTCCGTCAAAGCCGGTAGCGTCGTTGACATTTAGCTCAACGGTTTCGGCTCCGGCGAAACCGGCTGCTGTCATGACAGCAAAAATTGATAGTAAAAATTTTTTCATACTCTTTACTTATATAATAATGATTTGGTTATCGAGTCTTAATCGGTCACAGATTACTTCAACGCAAAGTTAACACTAATATTGCGTCGAGACAGTCACTATTTGGTTAAATAATTATTAAACTGCTGTATAACATAATTCCGGCGGCACAAACGCCTCGCCCCGGAATCACGTCAAAGCTGTTTTCGGTAGGCGCGGCGGCGGCGGTGCTGACGGTGCTCGAAATATTGCCACTGGGCCTGCACGTTGGCATTGTCCTCAAGCTCAAGGTTGGACTCGGCAAATTTCACACCGTTCTTGATATAGACCGGAATAAGGTCGGCAAACAGCAGCGCGTTGACACCCTTGTTCTGATACTCGGGCGCGACAGCGACAAGCATCAGGTCGACAGTATCGTTGTGGCCACGCAGGGCACGCAGCAAGTGGAACCATCCGGTAGGGAAAAGCCGTCCGCGCGACTTCTGCAACGCCCGCGAGAGCGACGGCATCGTGATGCCCACCCCGACGAGCTTGCCCGCCTCGTCGACGATGACCGGCACATACTCCAGCTTCAGTATCCCGAGATACATGTCGATATAATAGTCAATCTGCTTTGGCGACAGCGGCGAATAGCCATAGAGCCGGTCATAAGCCTCGTTGATCAGATTGAACAGTTCCTGACCGTAATCGGCCTTGATTTTCTTACCCGAGGTGTATTTCAGCACACGCAGGTTATACTTTTTCCTGACAATTTCAGCAATACGGGCCATCTTGTCGGGAATCCCCTCGGGGACAGTCATGCGGAACTCGATCCAGTCGGCATCCTTGACATACCCCATTCTGACCATATGGGCCGGATAATAGGGATAATTATATATCGTGGCCATAGTGCCAAGCTCGTCAAACCCCTCCACGAGCATCCCCTCGTGGTCCATGTCACTGAACCCCATCGGTCCGATAATCTCGGTCATACCCTGCTCGCGGCTCCACTGCTCGGCGGCGTTGAAAAGCGCGTCGACAACAACCGGGTCGTCAACAAAGTCCACAAACCCGAACCGTGCCTGAAGGCGCCCCGTGCGCTCGTTGACTTTGTCATTGATGATAGCTGTGATGCGCCCGGCGGCCTTACCGTCTCGGTAGGCCATAAACGACTGCGCGCGGCAGAACTCAAACGCCGGATTTTTCTGCGGCATAAGCGTCTCCACCTCGTCAAATACCAGCGGCGGGACATAGCAATCGTTTCCCTCATAGAGGTCGATGCCGAATTTCACATAACCGTTCAGTTCGCGGCGGGTGGGAGAGACAATCTTTATTTCAACCGACATAGCTTTTAATTATGCATTAAAAATCGTCTCAGACGATCATGAATTATGCTTTATGAATTAAGAATTTTTACACACGCCCCACGGCAGTCAGCCACACCAGCAGCGCAATCATCACCACGAGAAACGCGATGATGGCCATATAGATGCGTGACTCCCGACGGTCGGCTATCGCAAGCCTCAGCGCAGTGATGTCACGGTAACGGTCGCGCGGATTCTCGGCCACGCACCGCTCGGCCACCTTGCGCAGACGCGGGTTAGGCTCGTCGACCGCGTTAAGGGCCGCAAGAAGAACGAGACCATAGTTATACACATCCTCGCCGGCGTCGGCAGGCGTAAGATGTGACTTCTGGTCAAAACCCACGTCAATCAGCTTCAGATTGCCGATGTTCTCGGTAAAAATAATCCGGTCGGGCTTGATCGGATGATGCACTATATGATTGGTCTGTATATAGTCCAGCGCGTCGACAAGCTGATGGGCCAGTTTGTCTATATGAGCCGGAGTGACGGCATGTTCCCTGATAAGCGACGCCAGCGAGTCGCCATAAACATCATCGGTGATAATTGACATCCCGACGCTCGGCACATCCTCCAGATCGTTGATCATGATGATGTGGGGGTGCGCAAGATTGTATCTCACCTCAAATTCCTTCTCAAGCATCGCCCTGTACTCCGGATTATCCTTGTACTCCGGACGCAGAGTCTTCAGCATGAGCCATTTCCCATGCTTTTTGGCGGTATAGACATGATAAAACTCCTCGTCCCACTGTGGCAGGTGCTCTATCTCGGTCCACTTGGTCTGCCCCGGAGGGGTATACCCTTGGGTCGGTTGCTTGTTTACTGATGGTTCCATTGCAAAATCACTCACTTATATAATTTTTATCGCTGAACGGAGGCTGATCGATAACAATCGGCAAAAACAGTGAAATTTCACCCTTCACTGAATTGCTAATATATATTGTACACCAGCGGGGTCGAGTTCCAGTCATCATAGAGATAAAGCGACCCGCCACGCAACTGGTAATAATAAAACCACGAGTCCCCGCTGTAGAAGTCTATATACAGCTCGTCGCCGATTGCCTCCCAGCAAAACGGGTAATAATTCCACGAAGTCCCCCAATCATCAGGTCCCCAGTAAGTACCGGTCCCGTCGCCATAAAAGGTAAACGTGTTGTAAGGTTCCGACGGCGGGGCCACAAGCTCCCATGTACCGACGAGCCAGTCATAACCCGGTTCATCCTCACACGACGTCGTGACAGCACCCGTCAGAAAAACGAGCAGCATCGCCACAGCCACATTGCGGAATTTAGTGATCGACTTCATGTTGAAACGTGTTTAAGAGTACAAATTTAGTGATTTTAATGTTAATAACAGTAAAATTGCCGAGAAAGTTGAAAAACTATCCGCGAGATACATTTTTTTATTACCTTTGCAGCCGCTATAAAATTCTATAAAAAAATGTCAACCTACACAATCGAAGACCCACGCAAAGTAACAACGCGCCGACTCACCGAAATGAAACAGCGCGGCGAAAAAATAGCTATGCTGACCGCATATGACTACTCGATGGCCAAACTCATCGACGAGGCCGGAATGGACGTCATTCTCGTAGGCGACTCCGCCTCCAACGTAATGGCAGGAAACACTACCACTCTCCCGATGACTCTCGACCAGATGATCTACCACGCAAAAAGCGTCGTAAAAGGAGTCAAACGCGCACTCGTCGTCGTCGACATGCCTTTCGGAACCTATCAGGGTAACTCTAAGGAAGCCCTCGCATCAGCCATCCGAATCATGAAAGAAAGCCACGGAGAGGCCGTCAAAATGGAAGGCGGCTCTGAAATCCGTGAATCAATCGAGCGAATCCTTTGCGCCGGAATACCCGTAATGGGACACCTCGGACTGACCCCTCAGTCAATCAACAAGTTCGGAACCTACGCCGTCCGTGCACGCGAGGAAGCCGAGGCTCAGAAACTAATCGACGATGCCCTCATGCTTCAGGAAATCGGATGCTTCGCTATCGTCCTCGAAAAAATCCCCGCCGACCTCGCTCGCCGAGTATCCGAGCAGCTCACAATACCCACCATCGGCATCGGTGCCGGACACGGAACCGACGGACAAGTCCTCGTAATGCACGACATGCTCGGCATCAACAAAGGGTTCTCGCCCCGATTCCTCCGCCGATACGCCGACCTCGCCACAGTAATCGACGACGCCCTCGGAAACTACATCACCGACGTCAAGACAGGCGACTTCCCCAACGACTCGGAACAATACTAATCTTTGTTTAAGGTTTGGGTTTAAGGTTTAGATAAATGATATGGCTAAAAGACTGACAAAACTATTATCTAAACCTTAAACCCCAAAATACGCGAACAATGCACAAGACGATACTGAAACTCGGACTACCCATATTAATCGGACAGCTCGGACTGATTGTGACATCATTCGCCGACACCATCATGGTCGGACACTACTCAACCGAGGCACTCGCCTCCGCATCATTCGTCAACAACCTGTTCAACACAGCCGTATTCACCGTAATGGGATTCTCCTACGGCCTAACCCCGCTCGTCGGCGCAATGTTCTCCCAAAAACGATTCGCCGACATCGGATCTCTCGTCCGCTCGGCTCTCACCGTCAACATCATCGTCTCATTCCTCGTCATCGCCGTGATGACCGCCCTGTACTTCAACCTGCACCGACTCGGACAACCCGCACAACTCCTCCCCACAATCCGCCCCTACTACCTATTATATATGGCAGGACTCGTCCCGATGGCCATATTCAGCGTCTTCGCCCAATGGTCCTACGCCATTAACCGCACAATCTTCCCCACCGTCATCCTCATCAGCGCCAACGTTCTCAACATCCTCGGCAACTGGCTCCTGATCTACGGACACTGGGGACTCCCCGAGATGGGACTGACAGGAGCAGGCATTTCAACCCTTATCGCCCGCCTGATCTGCCCCGTCGTCATCATCGCCGCCTTCTTCATGCGCGACATATTCCGGAAATACAGCGACGGATACCGAGCAGCTCGCACCAACCGCAAGCAAGCAATCCTCATCAGCCGAACTTCTTGGCCCGTATCTCTCCAGATGGCCCTCGAAAGCGGCTCTTTCACCCTCGCCGCAGTAATGGCCGGATGGGTCGGAGCAATCGGACTCGCATCATTTCAGGTTGTCATAATCACCGGTATGCTCGGATTCATGGTCTACTACAGCTTTGGAACCGCCGTCGCGGTCCTCGTCTCCAACGCCGCCGGACGCGACGACCGCCCCGCAATGCGACGCATCGCATTTGCCGGCTACCACATCCAGCTCGTCTTCGCCACCACCGCCTCACTAATCTTCCTCTTTGGCGCACGACACATCATGACAATCTTCACCGACGACCCGCAAGTCTACGCCGCATCACTCGCCCTCGTCATCCCACTCGTCCTCTACCAGTACGGCGACGCAACACAGATCAACTTTGCCAACGCACTCCGCGGCACCTCACGCGTCATGCCCATGCTCTGGATAGCATTCGTCGCCTACATCCTCGTCGGCCTCCCCGCCATGTACACCCTCGGCTTCACCGCCTCCCTCGGAGTCTACGGCATCATCCTATCCTTCAGCATCGCCGTATTCCTCGCCGCCGTCCTATTGCTCCGCTACTTCCTCGCCACCAGCC
>CAMWRO010000132.1 GCA_947176615.1 uncultured Porphyromonadaceae bacterium | reverse complement strand
GGCAACCTACGGCTATTCAAGGATGCAATCTTGTCAGATTGCTATTGCGCCACATCAAACCTCTACTTTTCAGACGCCGATCTACCTGACCCAAAAATACTCTTGACCCTATCGCTGACCCGGACTTCGGGTCTTGTGGTGCCGGAAAGGGGTTAAATCAAAAAGGCATCGAAAATCAGCGATTCTCGATGCCTTTTTCTAAGTCGGGGTGACTAGACTCGAACTAGCGACCTCACGCCCCCCAGACGCGTACTCTAACCAACTGAGCTACACCCCGATTAGGCTTTAAAAGCGATGCAAAGGTAGGGAGTTTTTAAATATCTGCCAAATTTTAGAGCAACTTTTTGCTGTAATTAACGTAAATTTAACAGTAGATGGTTAAAGATGTGTTCGCGTTAACCTTTTTATAGATTATAATTCGAGGTAATGAATCAATTCATCAAGGCGGCGGCGAGCGGTTTCGTCATCATCATTGGCAGCGACAGACTCAAAATCGACCACTTCATAGCCATATCGCTCTATCGACCGCGCGATAGCCGACGGGTTGCGGTGGTTGACACGAAGCTCGACTATCAGGCGGTTGGATGTGTCATAGTCGGTGTCGGCTGTCACGTTGAGATTCAGCAGGTGTGCGTCGCAGTCTTCGACCGCACGGGCAATGCGTGACGCGCTGTAATCGCGGCGGCGACATGCGATCATCAACGTCGAGCTTTCGTCAACGGGAGGGAAAAGGCGGTTTATTCCGGCTGTGAGTGGAATATCGCTGTGCTGTATGTCTGCTTTTCGGGTCAAAATATTTCTAATTTCAGTTTTTTCTGACTAAATTTGCAGTCAATTCTGTCAGGGCGACAAAATTACAAATTATCCTTTATATGGAAACCACGCCCGTGGCAAAAAAGATTACATTGACATTAAAAAATGACAAATTTAAGTGTAAATATCAATAAAATCGCTACCCTGCGCAACTCTCGAGGTGAAAATCTCCCCAATCTTGAGAAGGTCGCTATGGATTGCGAGGCTATGGGTGCCGACGGGATAACCGTTCATCCCCGCCCCGACGAGCGTCACATCAAGTATGCCGACGTTTACACTCTGCGCCCTCTCCTCAAGACCGAGTTTAACATCGAGGGGTATCCGAGCAAGGAGTTCATCGACCTTGTCCTGAAGGTGAAACCCGCACAGGTTACGCTCGTGCCCGACGCTCCCGACGCGCTGACCTCGTCGGCCGGATGGAACGTGGCCGATAATATCGAGTTTCTGACAGGGGTGGTTGACCGAATGCGCGAGGCCGGAATCAGGACTTCGATTTTCGTCGATCCTGATGTCGAGACTATCCGTCTCGCCGCCAAGACAGGTGCCGACCGTGTGGAACTTTACACCAAGCCCTATGCCGACGCTTTCCCTCACAATCCCGAGGAGGCTGTCGCGCCTTATGTCAAGGCATCGGAGGCCGCTCACGACGTGGGACTCGGAGTCAATGCCGGTCATGACCTGAATCTTGAAAATCTGGCGTGGTTCAGGCAGAATCTTCCTTACCTCAACGAGGTGTCGATAGGTCATGCCCTGATATGTGACGCTATCTATCTGGGACTGGCCGAGACAATCGCCCGCTATAAGGCATGTCTCAAAAAGAACGCCTGATAACTTCCATTTGTAAAATCATCACAATTTAAACTGAACAATGTCGATACTCGCTTCCATTCTTGCCCAGTCAGTGCCTGTCGCCGTAGCCGATACTGTAACATCTGTCACAACTGCCACTGCCGCCGTAGCCGAAAACGCGCAGCTCTCAGTGTGGGAACTATGCACCCGCGGCGGGGTCATCATGATTGTGCTGGCGCTCCTTTCTGTAATCAGCATATATATATTTGTAGAGAGGTGCATCGCACTGCGTCGCGCGGCCAAGGAGGACAAGTCGTTCATGCAGCGCATCAAGGACTACATCCACGAGGGAGAAATCGAGAGTGCGCGCAATCTGTGTGAGCGCACCGCCACCCCTTACGCCCGGCTGATTGACAAGGGAATCTCGCGTATCGGCCGACCGATGAACGACGTCCTTGTCACTATTGAAAACACCGGCAACATCGAGGTCGCAGGTCTTGAAAAGGGACTCCCTTGGCTCGCAACAACTGCCGCCGGGGCGCCTATGCTCGGTTTCCTCGGTACGGTAGTCGGTATGGTGGAGGCGTTCTATAATCTTGCCTCAGCAGGCTCGTCGGCCAATATCGCAGTGCTTGCCGACGGTATCTATGCCGCGCTTGTCACCACGGTCGCCGGTCTTGTGGTCGGTATTATTGCCCTCTTTGCCTACAACTACCTTGTCGCCCGCATCAACGGTGTCATGAACATGCTTGAAACCAAGACAATGGAGTTCATGGACCTGCTGAACGAACCCGCGGCATAACCCCCTGATAGACACTATGGCACTAAAGAGACAGAACGATATGATGGCAGTGTTCTCGATGGCGTCGATGACCGATGTCATCTTCCTGCTGCTCATCTTTTTCATGGTGACATCTACATTTGTGTTCCCTACAGCTCTTGAAATAAATCTCCCCGAGAGTTCCAAGCAGACGGCCATCAAGCCCGGGACACGCGTCTTTATTGACAAAGACATGGTGATATATGCCAGCTTTGACGATTCAGAACCCCGCGCGATGGATACCGCCGAACTGTTGACCTACCTGTTGCTGACCAAGGATGACAATCCTGAAGGTTTTATCGCCGTGTATGCCGACGAGAGTGTGACCTACGGCAAGCTGGTGGAAGTGCTCGACTTGGGCGCGCGCAACAATCTGAAAATGGTGCTTGCCACTAAACCCGCCCCCGCAAGCTCGCGTCCGTCAGAAAAACAGACTGTCGAATAATGGTGAATAAAAAGGATGACAACCGCCGCAACCGGCTTGTAGCCGTTATTGCTACCGTGGCGTTCCACGCCGCCGTGGTCATTGTGCTGCTGTCAATCTATCTGCATTATGACGGTGCGGAAGATCCTGACCGCACATGGCCTCCGGTCGACTCGGCCGAGTTGCTCTTTGGTGGCGAATATGTCATGGTGGGCGACCGTCCCGAGTATGCTCAGAGTACACAGTCACCGGCACCGTCGAGTAACGATGTGGCCGAGTTGCCGTCAAGTGACGCCGAGGCTCTCGACAACAGCGGCACCCCTGCCGAACCGGCGCCGGTCGTGACATCGGAACGCCCGTCGCCTCAGAAGGTAAAGCCGCAACCCACCCCCGAGCAGTCAGGCCCTTCCAAAGCTGAGAAAGAGGCCGAGGAACGAGCCAAGCGGGAGCAGGAGAAACGTCAGGCAATCGCCAACCGCGTCGGTGCTAATTTTGCCGGAACAGGCGGCTCGGGACAAGGCAGTGCCGGAAGTCCCGATGGGAATGCCGACATGGGTGCTGTCAGCGGCACTCCCGGCCACAACCTTAAAGGACGCACAATAGCCCATTACGAGCGCCCTCCGCGCGGACCTCTCGGAACCATCACCATCCGTGTCTCGGTCAACCGCGAGGGAGAGGTGACGTCAGCCTCCTATGCCTCGGGAACCGGACAAGCGGCTACGAGCTCCAAGACCCGTCAGAACTGCATCGCGGCGGCCCGCGCATCACGTTTCAGCGTCGACCGCTCGGCCCCCGTCTCCCAGACAGGCACAATCACCTACCGATTCAAATAAAAAAACAAGGGTGTCGCAAAAATTCCCCGGGTAATATTTAATCCGTAAGGATTATTCTATGAATAGCCGGGGGTTGCGGTTTCGCAACCCCCGGAAACATGTCATCTAATAAATAAAATCTGTAAAGATTTTTCAATCACGTCGCATTGTGAGAAAAATCTTTACAGATTTTATTTTTAATTCGTTAATCTACCGTAGGTTGCGCTTGCGAAACCTACGGCTATTCAAGGACGCAATCTTGTCAGATTGCTATTCTATGAAATAAGGATGTTTATTTTATCTCTACGGTTTTTCCGGGGGTGTCGAGGCAGTAGGTCTTGACGCCGGCGGGGACGTAGGTGGCGAAGTCGCATGCTTTGGATGCCGGGCCGTTGAAATGCATGGGGAAGAAGTTGGCGACCTTGATGCGGCTGAGGAAAATTTCGGCACCGCGGGCGTAGTCGGTTCCCTGACGCACGTCGACCGGGAACATGACGATGTTGATTTCGGGGGCGTCTTCCGAGATGCGGTTGACAATCTTGGTGAAATGGTCTTCGGCCTTGCGTGCCTCCTCTTTGTGGGATTCTTCGTTCCAGTGCCAGTCGTTGAGGTCTCCGGCATGGAAGATGCGGGTTCCGTCTTTCAGGGTTACGAGGAAGGAGACTCCTGCATCGGTCGAGCCGTAGGCTTTTACGGTTATGTCGCCCGGGAGCGAGTCGATGATGTCGCCGGCACTCATCCACGCCACGGATATTCCTTTTTTCGGCACAATCATCGAGAAAATATCGTTGGACAGAACGTAGGCATGTGTGCGGTTCTGGCACAGCTCAAATATCGAGGTGTTGAAATGGTCGGGATGGTGGTGGGTTACCAAGAAAATGACGGGGAGTGACTTGTTGTCGGCAATCACGCGCTCAAGGTCGTGGTTGGGGTCTTTATAGTAGTCAAAAACGAGATAGGCCGACGGGGTGGAAACTATGAATCCGCTGTGGTCGAGATAAGTGACTTTTATCATAACGCTATACTGGGGTTGGGTTTAACAATCAAAGCTCGATTGTCAGGCCGTCCCAAGCGATTCTTACTCCCGGGGGGAGGGTTGGCTGCACGGCTGCGTGCAACCCCATGTCGTGGCTCAGATGAGTGAGGAACGCCCGTCGCGGCTTGACTAAATCTATAACGTCAAGTGCTTGGGCGAGGTTCATGTGGGTGTGGTGTTCTTTTATGCGCAGGGCGTTTATGACAAGGGTGTCTGTGCCCTTGAGCCTCTTGATTGTTTTGTCGGGCATCGTCAGGCAGTCGGTGATATAGGCAAACGACCCTATGCGGTAGCCGCGTATTTCGAGCTTGCCGTGCATGACCGGCAGGGGCACAATCTCGATGCCGTTGACCGAGAACGGGTCACGGTCAATCTCGTTGAGGGCAAATGTAGGCACACCCGGGTAAAGACGGGTGGCGAAACAATAGGGGACGCGAGACCGCAGGTCGGCGGCGACATCGCGTTTGCAATACACGGGAAGATGGCCTCCCATCGCGTGGCAGAAGGGACGCATATCGTCAATGCCACCGACGTGGTCGTAGTGGCTGTGGGTGAGCAGCACGGCATCGATGCGCTTTGTTCCCGATGCGAGCATCTGATGGTAGAAGTCGGGACCGCAGTCGATGAGGATGACGGTGTCGCCGGTCTCAAGGAGGGCCGATGTGCGCATCCGCTTGTCGCGGGGGTCGGTCGAGTGACACACTTTGCAATCACAGAGCAACTGGGGTACTCCGGTCGAGGTTCCTGTCCCGAGAAAAGTCAGTTTCATTTTCGGTAACGTCGCAATAATCCGTCTTCAAAAAGCAGGTATATACCGTTTTCATACACCCATACCTCCTGAATCGAGCTGTAGCCTGCCCGGCGGTCGAGGTCTTGTGGCGCGCCGAGCGACAGGCGGCATTCCTCACGGGTCATGTCGAGCGCGACCTTGCCGTCGATGATGAGCGCCCAGTTTTCGGGTGTGATGGATGGGTATTTGAGATATGGGTCGCTGAACGCAAAGAGAGTGGCAAACGTGCGCGGGGTGGCTCCTGTCGCGCCGGGCGACAGAAACAGCCGGGCCGATGTGCCGTTGTCGTCGTGGAATGACACCTTCACCGGGTAGACCGAGTTGCCCGGCGACACCGAGTCGACAGTCACGGGGACAAATTTGCGCCCCTTGACCGAGTTGTCGTTGTCGTCGCGCCAGTAGCGGGTCACGACATAAAGCCGCTTGCCGTCGACGCGGGCGCGCACACTGTCGACAATCGATTCTTCAATTGTAAAAGGCACTTCGACCGATTTGCGTGCCCGCAACGAGTCGGGCGACAAGGCGATGCGGTAGACCATCTCGGCACCTCCGGCCGAGCGAAACACAAGGTCGGTCTCGGTCGCGCCGGTAACTCCTGTCACAGGGTTGGCGCGATCCCACTCGATCCAACTGCCGTTAAGCTTTTCGCCCGCAGGCATTGTCGGGCCGAAGATGAGCGAAATCTTGTCGTCGGCCACAAAGAAACGTTTTCCCGGTTTCCACTGTGAAAACGGCTGTCCGGCAATGTCGGCCAGAAAGGTGTCTTCGGGCGTGACAACAGGCTTGCCCCGCTTGACATCGCTTGCGGTAATCTTGGGGGTTGATTCAACCCCCGTGAAACACCCTGTCAGCGATGTCAGCGAGACAAGAATCGTTATCAGAAATAAGAACTCCCGGTGCCGCGTCATTTCTTAGCAGGCTCGATGCCGAGATTGTGGAAGATGAACGAATATATGTCGGTGTATTCGTCGATAACCTTGGTCATAGGTTTGCCGCTGCCGTGACCGGCCTTGCTGTCGATGCGGATGAGCTTGGGCGCGTCGCCGGTATCGGCGGCCTGAAGCGCTGCGGCATACTTGAACGAGTGGGCGGGAACCACGCGGTCGTCATGGTCGGCTGTGGTGACGAGGATAGCGGGGTAGGGGGTTCCGTCGTTCTTGATGTTGTGGGCCGGAGAGTAGTCAAGCAGGTATTTGGCCATTTCGGGCGAGTCGGCGCTCGTGCCGTAGTCGGGGGCCCAGTTCCAGCCGATTGTAAAGAGATGGTAGCGCATCATGTCCATCACGCCCACGCGGGGTATGGCGACCTTGAACAGGTCGGGGCGCATATTGGTGACAGCGCCGACAAGAAGACCGCCGTTGCTGCCGCCCTCGATGACGAGGTTGTCGGGCGAGGTCCAGCCTTGGCCGATCATATACTCGGCTGCGGCGATGAAGTCGTTGAACACGTTGAGCTTGTTCATCTTGGTTCCGGCCTGATGCCATTCCTCGCCATATTCCGAGCCGCCGCGAAGGTTGGCCTGCGCATAGATGCCGCCGTTTTCAAGCCACACGAGGCGGTTGGGGGAGAATCCGGGGGTAAGCGACACGTTGAAACCGCCGTAGCCGTAGAGGTAGACGGGGTTCTTGCCGTTGCGCTCAAGACCTTTCTTGTAGGTGATGAACATGGGAATCATGGTGCTGTCGGCCGAGGGATAGAACACCTGTTCGGTCACATAGTCGTCGAGGTTGACATCCTTGATTTCGGGACGGAACAGGACTGTCGATTCGCCGTTCTCGGGATTGTAGGCATAGATTGTGGCGGGAGAGGTGAACGAGGTGAAGGTGTAGAACACATCCTCGGGATGCTTGCGGTCAGTGGAAAGTCCCACGCTGCCGAAACCGGGAAGTTCAAACTCTTTCATCTCCTTGCCGTCAATCGAGGCAATCATAACATGGTCAGCGGCATCGCGCTCGTAGGTCAGATAGAGTTTGTCGCCCGAGAACTGCGCACCTTTCAGCACACCTTTCTGCTCGGGGATGAGCTCGCGCCAGTTTTCGCGGGCCGGGTTGGCAAGGTCAGCGACCATAATGCGGTTGCGCGGCGCACCAAACGATGTCAGGATATAAATTTTTCCGTCAATAACGTCGATGATGCCGTGCTCGTAGTCCTGAGACGATTCCATGACTTTCCAAGTGTTGCTCTTGGCTGCGAGGTCGCGCACCTTGACAGCGTTGCCGACACCTTCGCCTGACTCGTGGATGAACAGCGCGGGTTGCGATTCGGAAACCTCGGCGGTGTGGAAGTGTAGCGGGTGGGCCTTGTCTTCATAGACGAGAC